>CAJQNM010000658.1 GCA_905479665.1 uncultured Saprospiraceae bacterium | reverse complement strand
CCTGATTTATGTTGCCCTCGATTTCGGCAGGCAGAACTGTTCATAGTCCGTTCGATGATGAAGCGCTTTACCTACATGGATTACGTTGCTTGAAGAAGGTGGCCTGAAGTGGTGATGTTTGAGAGTGGCTTGATCAGATTTAAGATATCATAGCTTTTCCAATCGGGCAAAATTTGAAGATCAGTTGGAGAGCACCAGCAAAATTGAATGACCCCGCTGAATATGGCGGGGTCTTCTTTGAATTGGCGGTATTAAAGGTTTTGAGGATCACAAAGATTCTCAGAGCTGTGTGCAACCCTTCCACAACCGCCACAAACATGTTGACCATTGGAAACCAATTTTTTCCACGCTTCAAAATTATCCTTTAACAATCCACCTTCGTGCAGGGCACACAGATGTTTATCATGTCCTTCATGAGGCATTTCATTTTTGCTCATAACTACCTCCATTTTATTATAATATGCTGATCTTTATCATAATTATTAAATCAATCATTAATACGGGTTACTATTAAGGTCTCTGAAAAGGTAGGTTGCTGATGGCAACTTGTCAAATACTTAAATTAAGCAAGTTACCGCTGATACCACAAAAGCACAGCCTTTCAATTCCCCTCCGGACCGTGGATGCGTTGGAGGGATTTCAGCTTTCGGATTGATAGGTGACGCCACAAGATGTTGGAGCTCTCCCAAAAAGATGGAATATATGGATTTTAATTCCCAATCCATGCCTTACAAATTTCTTCGATGTGGCGGTGATCTGTTCCGCAGCAGCCACCAAGCACGTTTAAATGATGCAGCCTGTCTGTAAGTTCTTTGTATTTGCGGCCAAGCTCTACAGGGTTGCCATCATAAAGTTTCTCGGCCTCATCAAGTTCAGCATGACTCTTGGTTGAAGCATTTGCCCTAATCCCAAAAATTCTTTGTACCCAAGATTCGCCCGAAGCCAACGCACCCTCAAAATGAGTAGGATGAGCACAGTTAACCATATAATAAGCTGGAGTATTATTAGTCGCTTTATCTACTTTTTCAATGGCTTCCTTAATGGCCTGACCAGATGGTAACTTTCCGTCCGTTTCAACTGTAAAGGAGATAACCACCGGCATGCCTGCTGCTTTAGCTGCACGTGTAAGTCCAATCGCCTCTTCAGCATTATTCATTGTAGAAGCTGATACAAAGTCAGCCTGTGTATTGCTGAAAGTTTCTATTTGAATCGTATGATAGCGTTGTGCCTCTTCCGCGCTCATCAGATTATCTGGATTGTAACCATCTCCCCGAGGACCAATACAACCACCGATCACCATCTTAGTTTTTTCGTTTTCGTATTCATTTCGTACATCATGGAGCAGTTCAATAGCTTTGCGGTTCACATCCGCCAAAGCTTTCTTGGAATAGCCAAGTTTTTCACCCCAAATTGAACTGGCACGCCAGGTGAAACTCTCCAGAATTAAACCTATATTATGATCTATAGCGATGGCGGCGTAAGTAGAATAATATTTCTCAAAAATTTCATATCCGCCATCGTTTTTCAACAGATTAAAAGCTGCAAATTCCGGCAGATCATGGCCTTCGTGAAAAACGAGAGTGGTTTCAAGCCCCCCATCGGTGATAAATTTACCACCATTTAGTTGGGGTAAATTGGTCCTGTATTTAGCCATATATTGCCTCCTTCACATTGAAACTTTCATGGAGAGTTTAACAGATCGATATTTCCCTGAAAAATAGAATGGCGTAAAGATGAATCCCTATACCACATCGTGGTTATTCTGAATTTGATCATTTAAATACTTAATGTCAACGTATAAGAGATACCCAAATTGAGTGATTGTCGAGCTTGCTCCCAGAACCAAGGAAGCTGGCATTCCGCTATAGTTGACTATGCGGGGTGTCGGCTGACGCCGGTTATGCGGTGAGATCGGCAATCCCAACGGGTTTCAAATTTTTAAGATCGGCAAACCACAAAAGCAAAGCATACAAACCAATGATGGTATCTGTAAAAATTGAAACGCTCAGTTTGGGAAATAGTTATGCAATGAACTAAAAGGACTGTGATGGGTGGTTAGACCAGGTTGGTTTTAGGTTCCGAGGCGATGCAGTAATTTATCAAATAGGAAAAATAAAGAGAACACAACATGTTGAGACTCGCCTTTTGGCAAAAAATTACAGATGTATTGAGATCATCTCGATTACGTGGATCTTGCCAAATCCGGTGACTCGTTGGAGACATCTTGATTAGTGTCCTGCATGCACTGATGGGAAACAGGGACAACGTTGAGCTGCTTTGTGGTCTCCCTGTCAGTGTATATTCAATTGCTCGACCCTCTTGATTACTTAGAGTCTAAAATTTCTCGACCACGAGAGGTAAAAGATATTCCTTGGGTCGATTGCGTACCTATCATTATCGATTCAATGATGGGCCGGTTAACAGGTTTATCAGAATGCCATTCAACAATAAAATTGGCCCCAGATCCTCCGCTTTTATCTTTCTGTGGTATGATATAACGTAA
>CAJQNM010000657.1 GCA_905479665.1 uncultured Saprospiraceae bacterium | reverse complement strand
GCTTTCACCAATGGAGCATAGGTCTGGATGGCTTTCTGCCCAGCTTCGTCACCATCAAAGAATAAAATTACCTCCTGCAGCTGTCTTAATTGGACCACAGCCTCCGTGTGTTCTTCTCCCCAGCCGTTGGTGCCGAAGAGACTCAATACTTGAGTCTCCCGACCAAGATGTGTCTGCAGCGTTGCGGCATCCACAATTGCTTCAGTTACATAGATGGTTTTCGTGTGTGGCAGTGGATAGCCTGGATAAAGACCCTTTCTGTTCTTGGTGTAAAAGTGAGTTGAGCTTTTGCTTTCAGAGATACTTCGACCATAGAGTGAGACAATCTGGCCTTTGGCATCCTTGAGGGGGAACACGATGCAGTTTTGTAGTTGCTTGTATTCGGTGCCATAGGGGTTGTAGCCGATTTCTAGTTGAGGTTCGATTGATCTTGACTTGAGATAAGCAAGTGCCTTCTTGAAGCGGTGTAGTTTTAAGCGAAGACCATGGAAAAGATTGGTCAAATCGAGGTTTTCATCTGGAGTTGGAATTGCTATTTGTGAGGAGATGACCGTGCCCTGGTTGATTAAGCTCTTCGCTCGCATGATCGCTTCGCGTTTACTTGACTTGTCCATACGCTGGATAAATTCGATGACATCGCCGCTTCCGGCATCGCAGTTCTTTGAGAAACATGTCCAGGTATTGGTCTTTGGATAAATCTGCATCGAGGGTGTTTTATCTCGGTGGAAGGGGCAGCAAAGTCGGTTGTTTTTGTCTGGAGTAAGGCTGTACTGAGATAGGACAATGGCGATTGAGAGGGATGATTTGATCTCGGTGATCTGCAAATATGTTAAAGTTTGCTGTTTAAGTCATCTGACAAATACCTCACAAATCTAATAGATGGATCGTATATTTGCAAGTACTATTTGGATTGTATATGACTTATAAGCAGCCTATATTCACAAAAGATCAGTTTTTAACTCAGATAAACGACTCTTTTATGGCTTTTGGAGATAGATTGTCATATGCGCGCAAGCAAAAAAAGATGCGCCAAGCTGACCTCGGGAAGATGGTCGGAACCTCCGGCGACATCATCGGAAAATATGAACGTGGGGAGAATATGCCCTCGATCGAGGTAGCTTCTAAGATCGCAGATGCCCTTGGAGTCACTCTAGATTACTTGGTCAAAGACGGTGAGTATGAGCAGCTCGACACTGTCTCACTGAGTCGGCTAAAAGAAATTGAGCGGCTCCCTGCTGAGCTAAAAGAGAAGATCTACTTTTTCATCGACGTGGCCGTAAGAGACTTTAAGGCTAGGAAGGCTTATGCTGGGTGATTAGGTGATAATGGAGTGACATTTACGCCCTCTAGGTCAATTTCATGGCACGAAGTAGGCTATTTCTAATTTCAACATAGAAAGTCAAGCCTTCATCGAGTATTTCGGTCAGTTCACAATAGCAGCCGAACCTTGGCTTTCTATTTCCATCTTCTCCTACTAGTTGAGCATAGAGGTAACCGTAAGGACCACCAAAACCATTGTCATCTATCTTGGCACTTAGAATAAATTCTACGACACCCAAATCAATACTAAAATGAAGATTTACTTGGCTTTCATCATCAATCTTGAAAAACTTACCGTTGGAAACATAATTGCAACTAAACCCCAGTTCTCTTACAATTCTCTTTACAATATCCGTATCTGCACCTCTCATCAAGTTCCTATGGCTGTGCTTATCTAGGAGGCTACTATATTTTCCAGCGAAGTCAATATCCAAAAGACTTTCTCTGAGGAGATCATTCATTTTATTCTGGTCGAAATCTTATTATCACTTTATATTTATCACTCGCAGCAAGGTCAACATATTCTGAGATATTCGACAAATTTTTGTTGATGTCTGGTATCTCAAGAACATGAACTCCTTCAAGTACTTTCCCCTTCAGCTGCTCTCCATATTTTGGAGCATTAATCTCAGCTCCAATAGGATACTTATTTTTCAATTCTTTAAGATAGCTCTCAAATGTTGATAGTTTTATATCATCTAGATTAGTTGCCTTTCTCGATACAATTTCGCCTGGAGAGTTGTTTTTCGGAGGCCTATAGGAGTCAACTCGTTTCCCACTAGCTAAGGTTACCTCATCGTATGGATACCATCCCTCAACTCTAGCCGCGTCATTGAATCTATTTCCGCGAGCAAGAGGAGAATCATTTAACCAATAGTCTCTACTCTGCTTCCAGTCAGTTCTATCACGTGGAAGCTTTCCTTGGTTAGCTTTTCTAGCAAGGTAACTCACGTAGTCCTCTTCCAATGCGTTATCAAGGAATTTCCCATTGTCATCAATAAGATCAACAAAGTCATCAATGAATTTCTGCGGGTCTAATTTTCCTTGAAGCAGATTGTCAAAGTATGAGGCATCAAAACCGTCTTGCTTGAGAGCTCTAGAAAGTTTTTCAAGGTTTCCAGTGTTGAGCCTGATAGCTGCGTCGTCAATATTCTTAACAATATCCCACGCTTTAACCAACTCACCATTATTCCTAAACGCATCCATCAATACTCCTAAATCCTCATCAAGCACCTTTAGTGCATCATTACTCAGTGAATTCACAAATGCCAAAATCTCATCGCTTACTCCACTTTCTATCCAGTTCTGTACTCGTTGAAAATCGCGAAGTCGGCTACCCTTGATCAACGCCTCTAAAACCTCATCAAATTTCCCTCCCGCTGAAGCTTTCTTCAACTGACTGGTGGTAATATGATTGCAAAGAAGTCCAGATTTGTCAGGATTTTCAAGTACTGTAGCCGCAATCTTTTTTGCATCGCTCGAAATCATTCCTACCTCTCTCAAGAAATAATTTTCTAGTTCCTGGAGGGTTGCTTTCTCAAGGTTGATTATCGCCTGTTCTGTTGTATTTAAGACAGCTCTTCGCACTGACGCCTCTACTCCAGCGTGAA
>CAJQNM010000656.1 GCA_905479665.1 uncultured Saprospiraceae bacterium | reverse complement strand
AATTTATTTAAAGAGGCATATTCTGATTCAGAAATAGAGGGAGCTAAAATCTGCTCGAAAATATGCTCTGAGTTGGAGCCTGAAAATTCGCCACGTCTGATTTTTCCTTCTGCCAGTCCCAGTGCCGTCGGTATCTTCCACTCTTCCTTGTTCCTGCCCTCAATGACTTGCAACATTAATTTGCGGCAGGCATCCCGCGTAGCTCCAGCGCCAAAAAGTCGACCTAAATCTTTCATCACAGCAGGACGTGTCCGTTGGGGCACGTCGCGCTCTCCTTGAAAAGCCTCCATAAATTCACTCAAGCGATGACCAACTCCACTTAAAATTGCCGCTCTCGTCCATTGGTCTGCCCCATCTTTGGCGGCAATACGAGCAAGGGCTCCGGTGGCCTCCTGTTCCATAAAACGACCTAATTCCAGCGCCGCAAGAAATCGTACTCGATCGTTTTCATCGTCTGCTAAATCTATTAATAGTCTTAACCCATCTAGATTTTTCTGCGCAAGTAATGAGATAAAATAAACGGCTTGTTCTCTCACCTCCGCAACAGGATCTGCGACAATCAGCTTAATCGTCTTTTCTTCCAGAAAACCGAATAACTCCAGTAACCAAAGTGCTCTTACTCTACTCTCCGGCAAAAGACCATGTACCGCCATTGCTCGCAAAGAAATATCTACGCCTCTGGGCCTTCGCTCAAGTAGTAATCGGAATGCAGTAGCTCGGGTCCATTCAGAAGCAGAATTAAGTTGATTGACAAGGTCTTCGGAATCATCAGAGAAAACAAACGGCGTCGTCAAAACACCTTCTTCGGCGATGCGATAAATCCGGCCCATATCACGACCCGACTCAAAATCCAGGGCAGCGCGCAGTTCTTCCGGTACATACGATGGGTGATCGATGACCTTGCGATGCATATCTGCCACATACAATCCGGGATCAGGACCATCACTTAAATAGACGGGTCGAAACCACTCATTTTTGCTGGCCATAAATTCTTTCCCCGCTTCTGCAATTTGAGAGGTGAAGGTTGGTCCATCTGAATCGACATGCTGTCTTTGCACCATATTCTGCGCAGATTCACAAATGAAAATATTCCCTTTTCGCTCAGCACCAAGACCCTCATCATCTATCGCAAAAAGCCCACTTGCAGAGGTAAAAGTGCCTTGGTGGGAACGCCCGATTAAATTGGGCATAAAATCGGCGGTAATTGCTGCCCCGCTGATGGGATAAACGACGGCCTCGGCTTGTACTTTCGAAACATTTTGAATACTCTGATTCAGGTGTAGGTATGGATTGCGATTTAGATACCTCGGCTCAATAACGGCATGCATCACCGGATGGCGGTTGGCACAGCCGAAGCGCCGACCGTAAGCATCTATTGTCAGTCCGAACTGACTCTTGCCAGCGACGGTCTCAAAAACAAATGTTTCGGGATGAAATCGGCCATCACTATTACTGTAGGAAATGGCAGCCCGCTCGGGGTATTTAGGACTGGTGATTTCTCCACCATTCAGTCCACCCGTGATATAGATCCAACCATCCAGGCCGAGCGATGGGTGACTCATTCTAATCTGGGCCGTTTTGGTATCAAAAAATCCTGTTAATACATTTCCCTTAATATCTGCAATGCCATCGCCCGTAGTATCCTTGAGATAAAATATATCCGGTGCACAGGTCACAAAAATTCCACACTTCCATGCCAGCACGCCATTGGGGTAGCTGAGGCCTTGGGCAAAGTCCGAGCGCGTGTCATATATTCCGTCGCCATCGGCATCGAGTAGGCGGGCAATTCGACCCTCTTTCCTGACCGGTGCTCCCCCTTCTGCTAGATCAGGATAGCCCCGCTGCTCAACAACATACATGGCACCAAACTCGTCGTGGGTAAAAGCCACCGGATCAAGTACAAGTGGCTCCTTGGCAATAAGGTGAATCTCAAGTCCATTTTCAATAACTAAATCCTCTTCAGCAATGGGAGCATGGCAAGAAAAATGAAAACTCGCGATAAATAATATTCCCAGCAGATCGATGACCAGTGAGTCTCCTCCGGAAAGTGCCATCTTCACAAAATGAGACTATTTTGGATGAAATTTGCACTTTTTCGAGATTGGGTGATGCCTGAGTATCAGCCGATTGAGAAAAATGGAAAGATCGCCAAAAGAGCCATTTTTGATTTGGCAACCTTTTCGGAGTAGACTCACCAGTACTCTTCCATAAAACAATTGGAACCGTTCCACTTATTATTTGAGGATGCTAAAAAGATCAAGTAATTCAGCGACTATCTTTTCCGAGGCATGTATTTCGACCCGGTTGGTACTCAGCCAGGTTTCGTATCCACCCTTTTCATGCTGCACTGGAGGAGGCAAATACCCGTAGGCTCCATTTGCCAGCGAAACCGTAAACGCATGTTCAAATGGGATTTCCTCTTTTAGCTCCAAGCCTATTTCTACCAAGACCTCAAAGGGAATTGCTGCGATTCCGATATCCCCAATTTTCAGAGCCTGCAAAACAACATCGATTTGATCTGGCCATTCGTTTTCTAGTGTTG
>CAJQNM010000655.1 GCA_905479665.1 uncultured Saprospiraceae bacterium | reverse complement strand
TTCAGACGATACTTGGTAATTATTCCGCCTTACGAATTTTAAGGATTGGGGGTGAAAAATCCGAATAGAGCAAAATAGTGCCCGAGCTTCCCCGACATCAAGGTTGACGACTCAACTAGCTGGTTTCGAGTAAACTATGAGCGAAGACAAGTGAACCTGCGAGTTTATTTTGTTCCGGATTTTTTGCTCCCAATCCTGTTAAGAAATTTGTAAAGCGGCGACTTTTATCAAACTTTTTTCGCAAAAAGTTTGCCGGTCCGCGACTCTCGACAGTCGCGAGACTCTACGGAGCGGAGCCAATTAGAAAATGATGAAGTTTATGTGGCGAAACTTGGGTAATTAATAATTAATGCGAATTATTTTATTCCGAGATATTTTTCAATCTCCTCGTCGAGGTACTGCAAAGATGCTTTATCTACCCCAGTTAAAAGAGGCACTTTTTTTCCGTTGGTAAGATGCATAATTAAGGCCATGCTACCGCCGGTTTTGAAATGCTTAGCAGACCTCCCCACGGAAAAATGTTTGATGCTTGCACGATCAAAATATTGATCCGCGGCCCCCCATTTTCCAAAAGGCTTGGTCTTGATTCGAATGCCTTGCTGAGTCACATCGATCGTACTTCGGTTAAAAATACTCGAGAGCGTACTGCGCAGCATGGTGAGACCAGCAAAAAGGTGCAGGCTAATAAATAATAAAATATGCCACTGGCCACTTGCGACAATGCTAAAAATAAAAGGCAATAACATGACATTCCAAAGCATCGTAAAGAAAATGGGCATGCCCAACGAACCACCTCGAGCTTGGTAGTGATTCACCCGTATCTCAAGGAGTGATCGCAATCGCAATACTTCTACTCCTTCGTAGAGATCTTCAGCAGCACTTGATCCAATTGGATCTTCTTCCATAAACTCTTCGAAAGAAAAAACATGGTTGCAATTGCTGCACTTCGCAATTCCTTTATCCATGTGCACCTCCTGTGAACCAATAAAATGGTGGCAGCTGGGACAGTCCAGTAGTGTGGGATTTGCAACCTCCTTGGTGAGTACCTTTTTAGTCTTATAGGCTCGGCGATAACTCACGGTGTCGCTTTTTTACGAGATACCTCACCCTGCACAGGTAAATCTTTGATTCGTAGGTAGGTTTCTATTTCCTGCTCTAAGAAAAGCTGGGCTTCGAGATTCATACCTTTCACTAGTTCCACCACTTTTCCTTTTGTCGTTACTGCATAGAGCGCATACGCATCAATCCCCTTGCCCTTCTTTTTGGAAAACCGCTGCACATATTTGGCAACATACAGCTGCTCAATATCCTTTGTGGGGATCATTTGATCTTTATTCAGTGGCGATGGAATCGGACTATGCCTGATATTTATTCCATCTCCAGTTACCTCAATATGCGTCTTGTTGAAAAACAAGGCAACGAGGTAAGCCACCAGTCCCAATCCAGTCAATACATGCCCCATGAAAAATAGAATGAGGAAAAAATCGCCATGGAAAGCAAGAAATAGCATGACAGGGATGAGAAGAATATTCCAGAAAAAAGAACTAAAAACCATCGCCCCAATCTTCCGTTTTGGTGCTGATCTATACCAGTCAACTTGAATATCAAGCATGGAACTCAGCCTCAGTACATCGACACCTTCCGGAATTACAATTTCTGGCCGTCTAAATGGATCGCGCCTCAGTTCTTCTTCAAAATTGAAGACCGTTTGACAGTTATTGCAAGTGGCTTCTCCAGTGTCTAAATCAACCGACTCTGCACTTATCAAGTTATGACATGATGGGCAATCGAGCAGCATACTGTAGCCCTCAAGTATTTTGGCGGGTGCTTCCTTGGTGACTTGATCTATTCTTCTTGACATTTTCTTGAATACGATGTAATTTAGAAATCTTATTTTTGAGGATGAAAATGAACTCATGTTACATCAAAGTGGTTTGCCTATTGCTCATGTCCGCAGGGATGTTGATCTCATGCAAAAGTGACAAAACTTCGTCCACACAGGTCGCAGACGATGCGATTGAGACCAAAGAAGTAAAATACCCAATTAGTAAATTTCCTTCGTCACCTCAATTTCCTTCTGCAAAGATCGAAGATATGTCATACAAGGACGGCACGTTTGCTTTTGAAATCTCGGGTGATGACTATACCCTCGGAGAGCAAACCACTGATGCCTCCACAAAGATGTGCGCCAATTCAGGCAAGGGCCAGCACATCCATCTTATTATCGATGAACTACCATATGCCGCAAAATATGTAGCTGACTTTGATCATAAGATTGGAAATGGTGAGCACAATCTCCTTGCATTTCTCTCACGCTCCTACCATGAAAGCATCAAAACTCCTGGCGCTGCGGTTGCAGCACGAGTGACTGTGCAGGACGGGACCATCACTGCATCTGAAGATATTATAGAACCCACCATTTTCTACAGTCGACCAAAAGGAACGTATATCGGTGACGATACAAAGAAGATTATGGTCGATTTTTATCCGGTCAATGCAGATATCGGAGGAGACCATCGCATCAAATTGCAAGTCAATGGTGAAGTTACATTGCTCGATAAGTGGGAGCCACATTTTATCGAGAATTTGCCGTATGGCGAAAACACCATAGGAATTGCAATAGTCTATGATGACGGAACTGAGGTAGAAGGTCGACAGACCGCTGTTTTGCAAAAGATCACGTTACGGAAAGAT
>CAJQNM010000654.1 GCA_905479665.1 uncultured Saprospiraceae bacterium | reverse complement strand
GGCCAATCGAAGGCGGTTTGACTCGTGTCACCGCTGGGATCTTCTTGTGTAGGTTTATTTTTCTGGTGACAGGATATAGTCAAGAGGATCATTAGGGAGGAAATAAAAATGGAGCCTTTCATAGTTTTACAATTAAACGACTGGAGATTAGTAATCAGTGCATTTATTCACCTGGGGCTGATCTACCCGCACGATAGCCATATGCTATGGACCGTGGTCCGCCAGACCAGGCACCATAGTAGCGGTAGCCGATGGGTGAGTGCGGATTAAAATCGCTGTACTGAGTTCCCGGCTCGTAGTAACCTCCACCTCGATAGCCAAAGCCCCCCACTTCATCATCACTGGTGGGCCAATCGCTGTTGTCGGCATGGCCAAAGTGCAGTCTGCCGTCTCCATGCGAGCCGGTAAAAGACCTGCCAATGGCATTGCCAACGGTGATGACTTTCTCCCAGACACTGCCGCTTAAGTCCATCACCCAATAGTAGGAGGCACCGAATTTGGCGCGATTAGCATCATTGAGGTCCTTCTCATCCAGGGTATTGGAGAATACAAGTTCGTGATGGTCATCGACATATCTTTCTAGGGCTGAGTAATTATTAGTACCCCATACAAACTCCCCCTCAATCGGGTCGGATGGTCCCCGAGCCGCTTTTTCATATTCCAGTTCGGTGATCGGTCTTAAGGCTGCCCAATCGCTGTAGGCCAGGCCATCGGTAAAACTGATCTGATTCATGGGTCTGCTTGGACTTTCGGCCACATATCGTCCATCGATCAACCTAAGACTACCTCGCTTCTTAAGGTACTCTCTTCCTCCAATCGGTGACCTTAGGGATGCCCAACTGTCCGGCAGATCATTGAGAAAGTCGGCATATTGCCCTTGTGTAAGCTCATACTTCATCAGGTAATAGGCGTCGTGACCTTTAGGAAAAGCAGCCGGGATTGGGCCTTGCTGATCACCATTGTAAAGTGGGTTTTCGCTCCAGTAGTAAAAATTTCCCGGGGTCGGCAATACTGCAATTTCGTCTTCGGAGGTTATGGTGAATAAACCTCCTGGATTCCCTGAGGCGTCACTGGCGTAAAATGCTGCACGCTTGGTGGCGGATGTGTCTGGACTACCTACAGTAAAGGGGCCTGATGGAATATAGACCATTTCGATGCCGTGCACTTTGAGACCACGCAATCGGGGCCTAGCGATATTCTGGGTGGGGTTTATGGCTATCTGAAGTTTGTAATTTACGCCACCGCGATGGCCAGCGGGAGGCACCAAAAAAAAGCCTAAACTGTCCGGGCTGAATTCAAAACTGGGATTGCCATTGTCTATGCGATCTTGCAATATTTGCTGAGATCCGGGAACAAGTTTTACGTGATTGTTCCAACGAGAATTAAATTTCATGAAAATCCAGATCCCATCATGATTTTTGTCGGTGTTCCAGGCATTGTCCCATTGCACATCAAACAATACGCTAAGCGGATTATTAGCAATATCTGCTCGATCCAAAACACGCACGTTGGTAATCTGCAGATCTGAGCCATACAGATTGAATGCTAGTACACTCAACAGGAGAGTGAATTTTGAAATTGTTTTCATAAAAATTGATTACGATTTAATAATCGCTGAGGTATTAGTGGATTGTAACACTCAAATTAAGCATATCAATTGATTTCTTTTGCACCAACCGGCCTGCCTTTGTTCTGATACGTCAGTATCTCGATCTCTGTCAAACTGGATGACACCGAAAGTTTCCTCAACGATACGTTTCTTCAAATCGTATTGCCTCTCCATACGCTTTTTGTGCTGCTCTAAGAGCAAAGCCTGTTTGTCTTTCTGCGAGCTGTTCTTGTCCAAAACAATTCTCATTACTTAATGCTGGGAATATCTAAATCTTTGCAAATCTTGACAGCCAACCTGTCTTTGATCTCTGTATACTGTGTCTTCATTAGATTGAAAGCATCCAAAGGGTTCTCTTTTGCTTCTTCAATGGTCTCGCCTTGTGTATTCAAGCCGTCCATCTCAGCGAGATACGCGATATACCCACCTTCCTCGAATACTGCTGTGAGTTGAAAATTTTCCATACGTCCAAGTTATAGCTAAAACGAAAAGAGTATTACCATAGTTTCCGAAAATGCAAGATGTAGGGTAGGCTGTTTCCCAAAACAAGGATGATGTAGTTTCACAAGGTTACGAATACATAATTGGAGAGCGCTTGCGTACTTCCCTGGACAGATAAAGGACTACATGCTCAACCAGGATAATTACACGAAAATTGCAGAAGAAAAAGACAACTTTGTCAGCGGCCCGGAAATGCAGGGTTCATTGTTCGGAGCGGCCTGTCGCTCTCGGCTGACGGTCAGCGCGTTGCCGTTGGGGGTTGGTCCTTTGACGGGCTCGCTGAAGACGATGGTTATGACATCGTCTAATTCGGAAACTTATTATTTAGCTGATCCCTTAGATATGCTAGAGCATATTTTTTGGGGATACTTTCAACAAGTTAGAAATACATAGAATAGGCCATCATAGTACCAACACCCTATTCTTCTTCCACACAGCCCACGATATGCAATCCCATACTAGCTCCAGCCTCAATTTCAAATGATGGTAACAATTCAATGGAGTTGCCGGCCTTCAAATCCACATGCATCGAATTGGTAATTTGTGCATTGGTTGTGATACTCTGCGATGCATGATATTCCGGCTCGCTAATGAGTTCTAAATGCATGGAAGCCACGCAGGTGGAAGAGCAGGCAGAATTGCGCAGGACGAAATTATCTAGGGTCACCGCATGTGGAGCATGAGCCAAGAATATTTCCACAGACCCATCCGACGTAGTTGACATGTCATTCGTAAAGGTAACGGTGTAGGTCCCAGGCGATGTGCCTATAGCGATATCAGCATCACTATAAATGGCTGCACCACCAGGAGTCACTCCAATCTTTACATCAATATTACGGGCGGCAGTTGAGGAAGCTTCGAATTCAAGTACATATTCATGGTTTTTGACGAACGTGATTCCAGATTGAAAAAAACCGGCGTTCCATGGGGACCCGCTAGATGTTGCGATATTGGTTAAGTTGACCTTGCCATTTTGCCAGGATGAGTTAGATCCCCAGCTTTCCCAATTGTTGAGGTTGGTCTCAAATGAACCGTTGGAGACCTGGTCGCAAGTGTCTACTGGTGTGCCAGTTCCTCCTATGGACAGATCGGAAGTCGAAAAGAAGACCTCCCCGACCGCATCGTTACGCTGCCATGCAATCCACAATACATGATGGCCCGATCGGTCTGAAGGAATTTCTACATCGAAATTATAGTGACCATTATTCAACACCGGATCTGGTCTTCCGATAAACTCCATTTGGTCCCAATTAAGTGGTGTATTTGGATCCCAGTCTTCCGTGGTCATCCATACATCCCATACACTGGGTTCATGCACTGCCGTAGCATAAAAATCTATGTTTATCGTGCTACCCTCCGGAACCTCAACAGTAGGCCAATCAGCACTAACCTGGTCTAAACCACTATGAGTAAGATCTCCAAATACGTTTGGATCGACCCGGCCACCACTGGCAATTTGCCCATCCGGAACCCAGGGTGAATAATCAAATCCTGGGGGTAGACCGGCCTGGACAGCGGCAGGAATATTACGAGACACCTGATTCCAGGTATAGTAGGCATTTTTTGTATCCATTTGTACCGCGTTCCGTGCCAATTGGAAATTTGGATTTTCTGGATTGCTTTGAAAAATTCGGTACACACGGCTTACTGGCGAGATGCATGTTCCATGCCCATACACAGAGACGGAGGCCATAGCAAGACCAGCTAAACAAATGGCAGTGAATTTATGTATTCTCATGTTTCTATTTGCGTTGTCAAATCCATAGCCTCCTGACACTTACCATTCAATTCGTAGGTAAGGGCAACCCGAATATTGACGGGATACACACCTTAGATGCACTCTCCTATCAACATATACACGAATGCCATCATTCACACTGCCAGCTTTCTCAATTTGGCATCGGTGAAGAATGCAGAAGTAAACGTCTATATGGTGAGTTCGTAATTTTACCCGGACGGGAAAATCACTCATCAAACGCTAGTATACTCAACTTATTGCCAGCCTTTCCTTTCACAGCGTTGACAATTTCGTGAATTTCAAACCGCACTTGACCGGGAAGATATTTAGGCCCAGTACCGACCTTAGGCTCAGGTCGCACGCCGCAGGGCGCCCTGAAAAGAACCTATCTACTATCTTGGTCACTATCTGAGTTCGGCTTGATGGGCTACGTGAATTTT
>CAJQNM010000653.1 GCA_905479665.1 uncultured Saprospiraceae bacterium | reverse complement strand
TCCACTACTATAAATATTCCGTCCTTAAGGGACAACATATCCGCGAGGAATGAGATGCATCGGTTGGATATTTCTCCACGACCCTCTAATGGTCATTTCAATCATTGCCACGCCCTTGCAGGCATACCCAACAATTAAACTTCCTTTTGAAACATTAACGTAGTCATCGCCCGCACATCATCCACATTGGTTGTTTTTACCGGTTCCAAAAGAGTGAGATTATGGACTGCCATAAGCTCCCGGATCAGATCTCGAGTCAGTAAAAACCGTGTTGATCCATCAGGAATACGAAATACTCCTTCCCCCAAGTCTTGTCCCATGGTAGGGAGGCCAATATCGGATGTCATGCGAATAAAGAAGGAGCCTTGAGGGTGCAAGACCCGAATATGCTCTGCAAACATGCTATGGAAATGGTACAGATCTTGGGCAAAATGCAAAACAGCACTGGAAATAATGTGACTAAAATAGTCTTCCGGGAGTGGCATTGATTTAAGATCGTTGACCAGGAGTTCATCTGCTAGTGCAGGATATCTAGTACGCAGTTCCTTAATCCGAACTTCGTCCTGATCCACACCAAAAATAGTGATGGAATTCTCGATAAACCAAGGCAAATTTCGTCCCGATCCACAGCCTGCATCAAGGATGCAATCATCTGATTTATACCTTCCTTTTAGAATCTGATCAATCAGGTAGATGTCAGTCTGCCCCAGAAGTTTTTGCATCTCATTCATGTCTCACTATTTCCTCTGCGTCCTTGCTCATCGAGAAATTTCTCGCTGGGATCAATATATCCCTTTATTGCCTAATCATTGTGAAGCAGACATCGCAAGGTTCAAGCCAAGGAGTAGTCTAGACACCACCATGGCACCTTATGTCTAATCCGTAATGATCGTATCTTCACACGATACAAAATGTATTTTGAACCGTAGACCACTCAAATGGATTTTACTTTGTCTGACACTCGTCAGCATTGATCTGTCCGCTCAGTCTGCGCTGGACAGTCTCCTTCAGATATGGCGTGACCAAAGCCAGACAGAAACAGACCGTGCGGATGCATATCTGCAGTACATTGGCGATTACTATGTGTTGCAGCTGCCAGATAGTGCAGAGCAGCATTATCTGGAACTAGCAGATTACTGTGTAAAGCAAGATCTGCATCTGCTCCTGGTCGAGGTAAAAGAAAAACTGGGTTATCATTTTTTCCGCATTGGGAAGTATGCCGATGCGATCAAGACCTATGATGAAGGCCTGCGACTCGCGGAAGAGCACCAGGACACCCTTGGTACAGCTTATATTATTTTGAAAAAAGGATGGCTTTACCACGACAATGGGCAGCGAACGAGGGCAGTGCGCATGTACCAAGAGAGTCTTCGTCTTTTTGAGAAACTTGATGAAAAAGCTGGAATCGCCTCAGTCTATAACGAGTTGGGATCCATCTATCGAGAAGATGAGAATTTTGCGAAATCGCTTGAGTATTATCAGATGTCCCGGGATGTTGATTCTTCCCATTCCGGATATGCGGTCGAGTCGAATCTCGCAGATCTCTATTTGCAAACCGAACAGTATGAGAAAGGTATTGAACTTGCTTTTCAGGTGGTAGAGAGAAGTAAAGGACGCAAGGATAAGTTGGGCATCTCCTCTGACCTGAGTGTTTTGGGAGCGCTCTACCTTGGTCTGGAGGATCGTGTAAATGCGGCGAAATACCTACATGAAAGTCTCACTTTGGCTCGAGAAATCAATGATGTGCAACGAATCATCGTCACTCTCCTGGATCTGGCAGCTATGGATCTCGATGCGAAAGATTATCAATTGGCAAGAAACAAATGTGAGGAGGCCAAAGAACTGAGCCAGTCCATTGGAGATCTCAATGATGACCTAGCAGCATGCGAGTGTCTTTATGACGTGTATAAAGAGATGGGCAATGGCGAAAAAGCACTCACCTATCTTGAACTGATAACAAACCTGAATGACACCCTGCAAATATTTGAAACGTCCACTCAGTTGCAGCAGATGGAATTTAACATGCAGCTCGTGGCCGATAGCCTCATACAATCGGAAAAAGATCTTGAGCGCGAAATGCTTTACCAGGCGGATATTTATCAAAAGGAAAAAAATCGCAACATCGCCATAGCGGGAGGTGCCTTCTTCTTGCTGGCTGCCATCGGATTTTTCATTCGTTCGCGCATGATCAACAAATCCAGGAAATTAATTCGGGAGGAAAAAGATCTATCCGACTCCTTGTTGCTCAATATTCTACCCGCCGAAATTGCAGCAGAACTCAAAGCAACCGGCAAGGCTAAGGCGCGCAGTTTTGATCAGGTCTCCATTCTATTTACAGATTTTAAGAATTTCACCAGTTATTCGTCATCGGTATCTCCAGAAGTATTGGTGGAGGAAATCAACGACTGTTTCCAAGCCTTTGATCAGATCGTTGAAAAATATGGTATCGAAAAAATAAAAACCATTGGCGATGCATATATGGCCGCTGGTGGCCTACCAGTCGAGTCGGAAGAAGCCGTACGCAATACCGTACTGGCCGGGCTGGAGATGCAGAAATTCATCATCGATCGAAAAGCCAGTGGCAGAGGAAAAATTCCCTTCGAAATGCGGCTCGGCATCCACACCGGACTGATCACAGCCGGAGTGGTGGGAGTGAAAAAATTTCAGTATGACGTGTGGGGTGATACTGTAAATACGGCCGCACGGATGGAAAGTGCAGGACAAGTAAATTGCGTCAATATCTCTCAGAGCACATATGAGATCATCGCTGATGATCCACACTTTTCTTTTGAAGATCGCGGCGAGATCGAAGCGAAAGGCAAAGGATTGATGCGTATGTACTTTGTCAAAGCCGCTGAGCTATTTTCTTAATTCCTCGATTATCCTCTTCATTTCCTGCATGTCCTCCTGCATGTCCAGGATCATTTTCTGCTGCTCTTGGATGGCCTTGATGGCTACCGCACTCATGCCGGCATAATTTACGGTATACATTTCTTCTCCACCATCTCCAGGTTCATTACTGGCGAGTTCTGGAAAAGACTTGGCTACATCTTGAGCTAAGAAACCAATCGATTGGGATGAACTGCGTGCATGATCATAGATATACGTCCGCACGGGTAGTTCGGTAATCTTTGAGAGTACCGGACTGAGTTCTTTGATGTCACTCTTCAATCGTTCATCAGATATCGAAGAATAGGCACCGGTGGCTGCATTAAAAGATCCTACTTTCGTCCCATTGGCAATAAAATCCATCCGACCATTGGCACCATCATTGACATAGAGATGCCAATGATGATCATTGGCTCCGTTATTTTCTAATCGAAAGCCGTTTACTTTAGTTGCTGCATTATTGATTGCCTTGGGAAATTGCACATGCAGGTTTGCGACTGGAGAGTGCTTATTGATCCCTATTCGTCCTGAATGAACTATCTCCGCAGCTCCATCATATTGCAAGTCGAGCATACTCAGTATATATCCTCCATTGTGAAAAGCCATCCTCGAAGATCCGGTATTCTTATTTTGAGCAGTGATTACCCAACGATCTGCCGAAGTGCTGTTTGTGAAATAAATACGTGCAAGTGAATTGTCCGTTTGATTGATTTGCAAGCTGGGTTTTCCAGATGCGCTCTTATAATTTATCGATAATTTCGCATCGCTGGGCTCAGTCCCAATAGCCACATGCCCAACAGTCGGGGAGCTCCCAAGACGGATATCACCATTGGGGAAAAATGCCGCGCGAGTAGTCAAAGCAGATAGATCATCATCAGAAGAGGAAATACGTAGTTTATTATCGCTGTTGGCAAAAATACCCCAGTCTATTTTAGTGTTACCCGGCTTGAAAAGTTGGAGTGAAGTCGTGTTCGCATTCTTTGAGGTCAGTCGGAACTTAGTGTGGTCTGTTCCACTCACCTCAAAATTGGTTTTGGGATCGTCGGTGCCTACACCAGCATTTCCATCTTCATAGTACGCCTTGTTTCCATTTACTTCCCAGACGGATGATCCACCACCCGAACCTTCCAGGTCGGTATAGGTGCCCCAAGTGTCGTCTGCATTTCTAAATCGCAATTCGGTGCCATTCCATTGGTGGTCAGGAGCTGGGCCGGCTTCGCCAGGTGTACCCGGATCGCCTTGCTCACCCTTCTCTCCTTGCTCACCCTTATCTCCTGCGGAGCCTATTTCTCCTTGTAGTCCAGGAGCACCATCATCTCCCTTAGGTCCGGTTGCACCTGCGTCACCCTGAGGTCCTTCTGCGCCGCGCAAATCCGTATACTCACCCCAGCCACCGGCAACTTCAAAACGAATACTGGTCCCGTCCCATTCGTGATCCGGAGCAGCACTGCTGCCAGAACTTGCTGCATACATGGCAAAAGGTACTGCGAGCAGTTCGGAAGAACCCATAAATGTGTAGTCACTCCCTCCAGCCATATCAAGGTCCACTTTGAGGTGATACGCACCCGATGCCCAATCGATCGTATGCATATCTCCGCTCACTGCTGTGCCTTCTCCCACGTTGGTGGTAAAGACACCCAGATCGGAGGTCACCTCGGTATGCGTCTCACTGTACACAACAGATCCACTTGCGCCACCTTGCAGGATGGTGAAGCGAATGCCGAGATTGGTATTCGCGTAGGGTTCGCTGTCTGCGTCACGTGCTACGGCCTGGTATTTAAATGACATAGGTGTCTGAGCCAATAGTGTAGCAGTGGTGAAAAAGCATGCTGTGAGAAGTATGAGTTCTTTCATGATTTAAATATTAATCTGAGATTAATTTGATTTAAATAGACGGTACGTTCGAAGATGTTGCTGAGTGTCCGTCAGGCTCACTTTTGTGAGTACCATCTGGCTGGGAAGGGAAGACAAGTCTACCTCGATAAGATCGGTACCTGAGGTAACCGATTTGAGCATCCTACCGTGCACATCAAATAGCTTGAGCGTAAGCGACTGCTGAGATTCGTTTTCCAAAAAGAATCGCTCTGCGAAGGGATTGGGATAAATTGAAAATTTCAACTTCAGATCTGGAGTTTCGTAAATGGGAGTCACTGCAGTCATCCCCTGCCAAAATCCCTGGGTGAGTTGCGATGATTCACCAAATCTCTCCGTCATAGGCTCTCCTAGGGTCCAGTCTAGTGACACATCATTGTGTGCAAACACTCCACCAGCCGAGGAGATCAGACTTGTAGAAATCGATTGTGCCTGAAGAAGCAGCGCGGTACAACAAAAAAAAGTAAAAAGTAGGAGTTGCTTCATCTTGCGAGTTTGTTTGCCCTAAAGAGTACAGCAAAACAATTTTCCACAAACTTTAGCAGATGATAAGGAAACAATGAATCTTGCCTATCCGCTGAACGATCAGGATGTTTCCATATTCTTTCAGAACTTAGACCGAGTTAAAAACGCGTATGCAACACTTAAGTAAAGAAGACCTTCAAAACCTGGATCGTATACCCCGCCTCAACCTAGTCAACAGCCTCTCAGGATACAAGAGTGCCAATTTAATTGGCTCTGTCTCCGCAGATGGAATAACCAACCTATCTATATTTTCATCGGTCATCCACTTGGGCTCAAACCCAGCACTATTGGGATTTATTTTAAGGCCTCCGGTCGTCCCTCGCCACACCTACGACAACATCAAGGCAACCGGATGCTATACCATAAACCATATCTCTGAGCAGCAAATCGAAAAAGCACACCAAACCTCCGGAAAATACCCGGCAGATATCTCTGAATTTACGACTTGCGGCTTTGATGAGGAATATTTAGCTGAATTTACAGCTCCCTTTGTAAAGAGCAGCAAAGTAAAAATGGGAATGAAGCTGGTGGAAGAAATTCCGATTGAGAGCAATGGCTGCCTGCTCATCATCGGCGAGATCTTCCACTTAATCATTCCTGAAAGCATCCGCAAGCCAGATGGCTCTCTTGATCTTAATCAAGCAGACACGGTAGTTATCTCGGGCATAAATTCCTATCATTCGCCTACACATTTGAAGGACATGGAGTATGTTTCAGTGAATAGTGAATAGTGAATAGTGAATAGTGAATAGTGAATAGTGAATAGTGAATAGCGTACAATTATTAACTATTCACTATTAGTTATTAGTTATGGGTGCTGACATCGCATTACGTTGTCTATCAGATATTT
>CAJQNM010000652.1 GCA_905479665.1 uncultured Saprospiraceae bacterium | reverse complement strand
GATTCGTTCGCGGCTTCTTTTGCCCGCATACTTCACCAAAAATACTCGATATAGCTCGGCTATTTCTGCGTTTTTTGGCTCGTCTGCAGCTAAAATAAGCTAGCGAGCCAAATTGAGCCAGTAATTCAACAGCCTCCTAGGCATTAAGTCAAGAGTCAAGAATTTCATAGTTCATTGTAGAATGAAGTATCTAGTATATATTTTCCCTAATTTTACAAGCATATGAACAACAAACTTACCCCGTTTGAGCATAATTTCTGCAAGATAGCTGTACTGTTTGGTGAAAAATCTCGAGCATTGATGCTATGGCACTTGTCGGATGGTCGACCTCACACGGCATCAGAATTGGCATTTTGTGTTGATATTTCTGCACAAGCGACAAGCAATCACCTATCTCAACTCATTGAAATGAATATTATCGAAGTTGAAAAAAGCGGTCGTTATAAATATTATAGAATTATAAATCCTCAAGTGGCAATGGTATTGGAAAATATGGCAAACTTACTCCCTGGCAGTTATGATAGAGTCAGCGCCCGAAAGTTGGAAAATAATGGCACAAAATTCGCTAGAACTTGCTACGATCATTTAGCAGGCAAATTGGGCGTAGACATCACATCCGCTTTGATCCAAAAAAGAATATTAGCAAGAAGCTCTGATAGTTTCGTGATTACGAAATTGGGAACAAAGTGGTTTTTGGAAAATGGAATTGAGTTAGATGCTATTCAGAATAAAAAAAGAATTCTCATTCATAAATGTCTGGATTGGACAGAGAAGAAGCATCATATGAGTGGAGCAGTAGGGTCTGCTTTTCTAGAAATGATGCTCAAGAACGATTGGATAAGAAGAAAACAACAATCCAGAGAATTGTTGATTACCTCTAAAGGAAAATCAGAATTGAAACGCCAAATAGGAATTAACTTCTAAAAAACTCCAATATGAATACATTCATCAATTTTATTTCCATATCGCTGATATTATTCACAGGATGTAAATCAGCTGCAGCGAATGACCATTTTCAAGAAGTACTTTATCCAATTACAGACTATAGCATTTCAGGATCTGGATCTGATACTCTACTCCTTATACCATGTATGTCGTGTAGATGGAATGAATGGGAATCGTTCATGGAACGGAATGGCGAAAGATATACCATGTTTGCGATAACTATACCAGGATTTGGTGGAACACCTGTCCCGCAGCTACCAACAGGTAGTTATGAAGACGCAATATGGAGGAATCACCTGATGCAATCTATTTCCACATTCATCGATGAAAAAGGGATAAAGGAAGCGACGGTAGTAGGCCACTCATGGGGTACTCAATTGGCTATCCAAATTGCAGCTATTAGGAATGACATCTTCAAAAAGGTTATAGCAGTAGATGGTGGCATAGAAAGTACAAGTATGATTCCAACAGATGAAAAAGAACGTATTCGTCAAATTAAAGAGATAGAGGAGTATGGACAATCTTTAGCAGCAGACCCAGAAGCATGGCGAAAATTCAATAAAGCTACTTACCAATATAATAAAGACACTTTACTAAAGAATGATGTGGAGTGGGCATTAAAACTTCATGGGAGTTTCATGGCTACGTCTAAAGTTGCTCTTATCCAATATTGGCGCGAAAACCTTATTGTGGATCTTGATTCTTATTTGCATGAATTAAAAATACCTGTACTAAATATTCAATCCTTTGTGGGTAAAAATCAGGAGGAGCAAAAAGAAAGGCACTATGCTGAATTGCGAGAAGTTGGGAATCCTACTAATGTCACAACAGTTATCCTTTTTGACACCTATCATTTTATCATGCAGCATCGTCCAGAAATTTTGGATCACTGCACTTGGGCTTTCGTTAAAAACTTAGAACTGAAGGAAGAATACCGTTTTTAAGTTATATAATAATGGAATAGGTCAGCAGAGAACAAACGTGTATAATTAATTGCTTGGTTATAGCTTGCTAGCGAAGAACTTCGCGTCTTTCTATTCGTTTTTTTTTTAATTGGTTGCTAACACACGCAATTAATCATACACCAGCCTTCGAACAAACCCTCTTGATTCTTACCTTTTTACCCTCTGTTTTTCACGTCTATAGATTGATTTTTGATCTCTTTCTGGCATAACAATTAAGAATTTATTACGCCAGTTCTAAGCCAAGGAATGAGTTAATACGAAGCTCATCTCATGCTCAAAAAATTCAGTTAGCAGACCAGGACCAGTTACTTGAGAACACTCCGAGTATTTGATGACTTTCGCAAGACTGGGAAGTGCCGAGGTCGTTATACACAAGAACAGGCAAGAGCGTTTTTGTTGTTCCGGACTAAGCAAGGAAAGTCATGGAGCACTATCAATGGGACAGCACTGCTTCACGAAAGTATTTCAGAGAGGTGCTGCAAGCCGATTGGAGTCTGAAGAAAGTACCAGGACCTCGTAAAGACCAGGTACTCCCAGAAGTATTGGGGAGTGGACTAACAGTACTTTTTTGGTGGCGACTACTTTTCGCCCTTCGTTAATAAATACCAAGAGAACAAGGTTTGGCTTGAGGGAAATTATGAGGAGGTATTGGAAGCTGAAGGGTTGGAGTGGTCTGTTGGCTTGGCCGTAATCCTTAGTTGGGGATTTTGGCGATATTCACAACTGCCGGAAAACAAAAAGGAAAGTATCAAGTATCGGATTGGATGGGAGACAAGCTAAGCGAAAATTGGGCGCAGAATGTAGAATGGACACCAGCGGAAATTGCCTATCCTTCCACTGAATTGGAGATTCAAGAAATAGTCTTGCGAGCGGCAAATGACCGCAAGAAGCTGCGAGTCATTGGAGCGGGTCATTCATTTACGGCGCTGTGCGAAACGGATAGTATCCTGATGAGCCTGGACAGCTATCAAGGATTAATCTCAGTCGATCATGACCGCTGTCAAGCAACGGTAAGGGGCGGAACGAGATTGAAACTACTCGGAGAGCTCCTATTTCAAGAAGGGATGGCCATGGAGAACCTCGGCGATATTGATGTCCAATCCATCGCGGGTACCATCAGCACCGGTACCCATGGCACTGGTAAGTCCTTCGGGACGATCAGTACACAGGTTGTCGCATTAAAATTTGTGAATGGGAAGGGAGAACTTGTAAGCTGCTCAGTCACTGAGGAGACTGACTTGTTTAGGGCTGCCCAAGTGTCCTTAGGCCTACTCGGAATCATTATTGAGGTGACGCTCCAGTGCGTTCCTGTTTATACGCTACTTCTTCAGAATCACAAAGAATCACTCGATGCCGTCTTGTCTACGGTCGATACACGCAATGACGAGAACAGAAATTTTGAATATTATTGGTTGCCGTATACGAAGACTGCTTGGACAAAAGCAACCAATATCACTACGGAGAAGCCTGATCGAACAAGTTTTTTGAACTATTGGACAGAGTTTGTTTTGGAAAATTATTCCTTTAAAGTGCTCTGCGAAATCGCCCGACTGTTTCCATCGCAAAATCAACGTATTTCGCGTATCGTAGCAATGAGTGTGCCGACGGGAAGAAAAGTCAATTACAGCCACAAGATCTACGTAACTCAAAGACTGGTGAAGTTTACAGAAATGGAGTACAATATTCCTGCGGAGGCCTATCAAGAAGTTTGGAAAGAGGTTGTGAGGACTATAAATCGAGGGAGATTTGACGTCCATTTTCCGATCGAGAATCGTTGGGTAAAGGGTGATGATATCTTTCTGAGCCCAGCATCAGGAAGAGATAGTGCCTATATCGCCTGCCATGTATACCAGGGAAAGGACTTTCGCGATTACTTTCACACCTTGGAAGAGATCTTTAGATCTTTCGGTGGTCGACCACACTGGGGTAAAATGAATACTTTGACGGCTGATGATGTCAGGGAAATCTATCCTGAATTTTCTCGCTTTGAACGAATTCGACAACTTCATGATCCAGATGGAGTTTTTATTAACCCATATGTAGAGATGTTGCTCGGGGTCTCATAAAGATAGAGGGTGTTTTAATCATGCAGGAGAAAATCTCACAGGAGTATTTTGAAGAACTTAATGCAAAACTGAAAGGGCATAAGCGATCCATACCCTGCCTGCTAGTGGACTTAGACAAGCTGGACAAGAATATTGAGACGCTGGTTAAGACGATAAGACCCGATGTTGCTTTTCGCATCGTGGTCAAGTCTCTGCCTTCATTTGCGTTATTGAGCTATATCATGCAGCAGACGAATACGGAAAAATTGATGGTTTTTCACCAACCCTTTTTGACCGACCTCACTGCCCTGCTTGGTGAGAATGTCGATGTGCTGCTAGGTAAACCAATGCCCGTGCGGACAGCGAGATACTACTTTGAAAACCTGCCCGAGACCATCCGATTTGACCCTTACAAACAAATTCAATGGTTGGTCGATACGGAATTGCGGATTAATCAATACATTCAGTTGTCCCGTGATTTGGGGAAGAGACTACGGTTGAATTTGGAAATCGACGTGGGTTTACACCGTGGAGGATTCGGAAGTGTAGAGACGGTCCGAATGGCCCTAAAGTTAATGAGCGAACACCAAGCGCAAGTGGAGCTGAGTGGCCTGATGGGATATGATCCCCATGTTGTCAAAATACCAGGCTTTGTTCGCTCACAGGAGAAATCGATGAGACTCGC
>CAJQNM010000651.1 GCA_905479665.1 uncultured Saprospiraceae bacterium | reverse complement strand
ATTGACTGAACCCGCCGAACTTGGATACTGCCGATAGACATAGGCATTGTTGCGGTCCCGCACATCTGGATCCACCTCCACTTCACCCACTTTGAGTTTTAGGGTCTGGAGCTGAAAAAGCGCCTCATCGTATGTCTTGCATATCAGGTCTGGCATAGCCAAGGCCCCTCCTGTGTTCTTGGAGACCACCACGTCGAGCGTGCCACCCTTGTCAATCAGTACCTGATCCTTGCGACTTTGCCGATCGACAATGACCTCTCCACGATAGCGCACCTCCAGGATGTGATTTGGAGCACCACGGTCATAGCGCTCATCGATGACTTCCGTATTGATTTCGAAAGCCTGCTGCAACTCACGCCTCTTCCGTTCGAAATCTTTGCCATACAGTACCGGCAATCTGCGCACCGGTATCTGGTCTGCCGTAGATTTTGTCACCGTCACGTAGATCTTGCGACCCTCCTTGACCTTGGCCCCGGCTAGTGGATTCTGCCGGAGAATTTCTCCGCCGGGCTTTCCGACCATGAAGACAGAATCGAGTACCACGATCTCGAAATCTCGGTCCTGGGCTTCAGAGGCAGCGTCATCGATTTGTTGTCCTACATAGTTAGACAACTCCAGTGACTGTCCATGGTTGGTGTAGGCCCTGAGCCACATACCGACCAAAAACAGACAAAAGAATAGGAACAACACGATCAGTGCCGAGTGGATTGCAATCTTCTTCATGTCACCAAATCTATCTTGTCTTTATTCCCCTACTCGCAAGCGCTAATCAAAACACATGACGAAAAGAAGGATGTTTACAGGCCTAAAAATAAAAGAATTGCAGCTGATTGAGCAGTGGGGTCCTATTTGGTTGCGAAATGAACAAATTTAATCTGACCTTATCTCCCTATGACAGTCAATCGGGAAATAATCCGTCTAGCCATTCCCAACATCATTAGCAACGTATCCGTTCCTTTGCTTAGTACTGTCGACACCATTCTTATGGGTCAGCTCTCTGCACTGCATCTGGGCGCAGTGGGCCTAGGCTCCATGATCTTCAATTTTATCTACTGGAACTTTGGCTTCCTCCGCATGGGCACGACCGGCATCACGGCCCAAGCTTTTGGAGCAGAAAACTCGAAGGCCATTCGTAACACGTTAGTGCGCTCCCTGGCCATTGCCCTGCTTATTTCCAGCATCCTCATACTCGCTCAAGGGCCACTAGGCAGAATGAGCGCACAAGTAATGCAGGTCGATGGAAGCCAACTTGATATGGTGCTCACTTATTTTAATGTACGCATTTGGGCGGCACCGGCTTCGTTGGGCATCTATGTGATGATGGGCTGGTTTTTCGGAATGCAAAATGCCATCTACCCACTGGTTGTAACCATTCTGATCAATGTTGTCAATATTGTGCTCAGCTACTTATTCATCATTCACATGGGCATGGAGATCAGTGGAGTTGCCTGGAGTACCGTGATTGCTCAGTACCTCGGCCTGTTCACGTGCTTTCTCTTACTCGCAAAAAAATACCCTGAACATACTGCCGGTTGGAGCCGCAAGGCATTCGAAAACCTGGAAGAACTAAAGCGCTTTTTTCAAATCAATAGCGACCTCTTTATACGTACCGTTTGCCTCACATTTGCCTTTGGCTTTTTCTACAGCCAATCATCCGCCGCCGGCGAAACCATCTTGGCCATCAATGTCATTTTATTGCAAATGGTGAACTGGGCCTCTTATGGCATCGATGGTTTTGCCTATGCCGCTGAAAGCCTGGTCGGAAAGTACTTTGGCAAAAAAGACCCAAGCAATGTGCGCAAATCCATCAACCTCTCTCTCTGGTGGGGATTTGCGTTGGCGGCCCTTTTTACCTTGGTATACGGAGTCTTCGCGCAGGAAATAACCAATTTGTTTTCTACCGACCTGGCGGTAAATGCTGCAAGTGTAGAGTTCGTATGGTATGCCATCTTATTCCCTCTGGTCGGTTTCCTCTGTTACATCTGGGATGGAATTTACATCGGACTCACAGCGTCTAAGGCGATGCGCAACACCATGCTCATATCACTGGCCTTTTATTTACTGTTCTACTACGGATTGCGAGATCAAGCACCCAACCACTTTTTATGGATTGCGATGTTGGCCTTTATTTTATTTCGAGGAGTTATCCAAAGCCTGTGGTATCGATATTCATTGGCCAAGTCGATGAAAGCAGCCTTCCTGCGGGAGGATACCCTTCAGGGTCAGGGCAGCGGGAGGCCATTTTTCACTGATGATACCATTGAGGTTAAGGACAACCGGAGGTCATAACATCACCGCCTCGACACTTGTAGGTCAGATTTACCCCCGCGCAAACCCCCGGCCCCTTAAGGGGAGTCCGCCCGCCCAGCAGACCGTTTCCTCTTCTTCCTCTGCGAAGCGTTTTCTTCTTTTTTCCTCCGCGAAGCGTTTTCCCCTTTTTGCCCTTTTTTGAGGCCAGGACACTTGGAGTTCATATTTATCTCCACGCAAACCCCCGGCCCCTTAAGGGGAGTCCACCCGCCTAATAGACCGTTTCCTCTTCT
>CAJQNM010000650.1 GCA_905479665.1 uncultured Saprospiraceae bacterium | reverse complement strand
ACTGGATCGCCTTGATCTGACTGAAAATACCTTGGTGATATTTAGTTCGGACAATGGACCAGCCAGATCAATCAGTGACAGCAAAAAGATAAGCCTCATGTTTGATTCGGCCACTGGAGCGGGATTTGGCATCGAAGCATCTAAGGGAATTACGGGCGGCAGGAAAGGATACAAAGCAGCGCTGTTTGAAGGTGGGGTCGGCGTTCCATTTATTGCTCGTTGGCCCGGAAAAATCGAGGCAGGAAGTATTGACGATGCCTCGTTGATGTCGGCCGTAGACTTGTTGCCTACCTTTTGCGAGATTGCTGGTGCCGAGCTACCCTCATCGTGCCAGCCAGATGGGATCAGTCAAGTCTCTACGCTGCTAGGAGAAACCTATCCGCTACGAACCAAACCCCTTTTTTGGAAAATGGGAGCCAATTGGCCTGCACCCAAGAACAGACCTGATCACTGGGTTTCGTATGCCATTGTTGATCAGAATTGGAAATTGGTCGCCAGCGAAGATTTGGGTTATGTTGAGCTGTATGATATCGTGAAGGATGGTTATGAGCGCGTGGATCTAAAAGAGACTCATGCAGATGTAGTGGAAGATCTATTAATTAAAATAAGAGATTGGAAGAATGGTCTTCCTGAAAAGCCCGATAAAAAATTGTTTTCGAATGAGAGATAAAAGCTGTATGTATAAAGCAAGCTCTCAATCGAAATAGAGGAAATCAGATATTAACAAAGTAATATGAATGAATATAAGTCAATAGGCCTAGTACTACTACTCGTGGTTTTTATGAGTTCTTGCAAAACCGATCATCAGGAAGAGACGTATAAAACCCCTAACATCATTCTTGTGATGACTGACGATCAGGGGTATGGAGATATTTCTGCTCACAATAGCCCTGATGTCCTAACACCCAACATGGACAAATTAAAATCACAAGCCATAAGCCTTGATGATTTTCAGGCCAGTCCCACTTGTGCCCCGACAAGGTCTGCTATAATGACAGGTAGAGACCCGTTCAAAAATGGAATAACGCATACTATTTTGGAAAGAGAGCGGATGACGTTAAAAGCGACCACACTGCCACAAGTGCTAAGAGAAGCAGAATACACTTCTGGGATATTTGGGAAATGGCATTTGGGAGACGAAAGCGAATATCAACCAGAGAATCGTGGATTTGACGAGGTGTTCATACATGGCGCAGGTGGTATTGGCCAGGCTTATCCGGGATCTTGTGCCGATGTTCCGGATAATAGTTATTTCAATCCGACGGTTAAGCATAATGGAGTATTTGTAAAAACAGAAGGGTTTTGCACAGATGTTTTTTTTACCCAAGCCATGTCCTGGATACAAGACAAGTCGAAAGAAGACAAGCCGTTCTTTGCTTATATAACGACCAATGCTCCACACGGTCCTTTCCTTGCACCCGATAAGTACAAAAAGAAATTTAAGGAGAAAGACTATTCGGAAAATGCACAGGGATTCTACGGAATGGTGGAGAATATTGATGAAAATCTGGGGTACTTAATGCAGAAAATCGATGCGTTGGGAATCGCAGATAACACCATCTTGATCTTTATGTCAGACAATGGAAAAACTGGAGCATCCCGCACCAATGGAAAGGCCTACAATGCAGGTATGAAAGGGTTTAAGGGAAGTTTGAATGAAGGGGGAAGTCGGGTGCCATTTTTCATAAGATGGCCCGAAAAATTTAAAGCGGGTAGAGTGGTTGAGGCCATGCAAAATCATTACGATATATTCCCAACCCTAGTAGATATTGCCAACATTGATATTTCAGATTTACCTGCTATAGATGGGATAAGTTTTCTGCCCTATTTAGAAGATGCGTCTTTTCACGCAGAAGACAGATACCGGTTTTTCCATCTTGGAAGATGGCCGTTAAATCCTGACAATGTGGGGGAGGTTGAGACGGAAGAGCATTGGGTGGGGACGGCAGAAAGTTCAAATCCAGATACCCATAAATATAAAAAGTATGCTGTGAGAAATGAGCAGTATCGATTTGTGAACAACAGTGAATTGTATGATTTATTTAGCGACCCTGGAGAATCAAAAAATGTAGCCGAAGAGCATCCTGAGATCGTAAATCAAATGAGAGATGCATACGACCAATGGTGGAGCGAAGTCAGACCTCTGATGGTGAACGAAGCTGTTCCATTGTCAGAAGAAAGGCCTTATTGGATTGACTTCGAGAAACAAAGAGCATCATCGGGTATTCAATTATTATCAGCTATGAAGAAAGTAAAATAGATGCTTTCGAGGCAAGCGTACAGGATAAAGGACTTGAGATCTATGTTTTTTGTGGTACTAATCCACTTGAAGCAGTGCAACGATAAAATCTCTTCTGTGGTGGGGGCGTCCTGCCACCAAAATGGGGACTGGGTTTCTGGCACAGGGTAAGCACCCAATTCAGCAGCGATGATGTGTTGAAAGAGATAGCCGATTTTAAGAAATATGATTTCCCCTTAGATGTGCTCGGACTTGAACCTGGCTGGCAGGATTTTGCGCACCAGGCTCGAGGAGATCCCATTATTTGTAAAAGATGGGGCAATCATTCCCATGTTGAATGCAACTCAGGGTGCCGATCAAAGTAAAACAGGGCCACTTGAAGTAAGACATTACGGTACAAAAGAGAATCAATACCTTTTGTATAATGATGATGGTGAAAGCTATGATTTTGAAAATGGAGCATACTCGTTGACGGAACTAAGTGTTGAGAGAAAGGAGAACGTTTGCTTCCGAAAAATTAGGGGCGTCCCAAACCTGAAAAGGGTTCTTTACCTCTTTATTTTGCCCATTCGGCTTCTACATCTGCAATTGTTTTAGGTTTGGATTTTCCTAAAAGCTCATAACCACTGGTCGTGATTAAAAAATCTTCTTCATTTCGCAAGCCTCCAAAAAAGCGGTACTCTTCCAGCTTTGTGAAGTTTATATAATCGGCATTGTATTTATTCGCTTTCCATTGGTCGATCAAATCAGGTATAAAGTAAATTCCTGGTTCGATGGTGAGTACAAACCCGGGCTCTAATTTTCGTCCCAGACGCAATGACTTTAATCCAAACTGAGTGCTTTTTGGTGCACCGTCATATCCAACATAGACTTCTCCCAGATCTTCCATATCATGTACATCCAAGCCCATCATATGGCCTACGCCACACGGAAAAAATAGCGCATGTGCACCATTGGTGATGGCATCTTCCACATTGCCGGTCATGATCCCCAACCCTTTTAGACCATTGATGATTACTCGGGCCGCTTGAAAATGGACCTCCTTAAACGAGACCCCAGGTTTCAACATTTCAATAGCTGCATTGTGGCTTTCCAGACAAATAGAGTAAATATCTTTTTGCCGGGATGTGAATTTTCCAGAAACCGGAATCGTACTTGACAAATCACCACAGTAGCCTTCTTTGGTTTCGGCTCCCGCATCCAGCAAAAACAGATCACCTTCTTTTAGGGTGTTTTCATGATGGTGGTTGTGTAAAACATGTCCGTTAATTGTGGCTATGATGGGAAAAGAGGTTCTTCCTCCTTGTGAAACCGGAATTTGCTGAACTGCGGCGGCAATCTGAGCTTCTGTAATCCCAGGTTTTGCCATCCGCATGGCCAGCGTATGCATGTCAACGCTCAGGTCAACTGCCTGTCTAATAACGTTTAGTTCATCCGCAGATTTGTAATTTCGTTGATTGACCACAGCTTTTATTAGTTCAATCGAGGCCGCTTTTTGCTGCTCGGTTGGTGGAATTCCCAACCAGTCAAGGAGTTTGATTTTGTTCTCTGGGCGATAGGGTGGGAGGAAGTGAATTTTTCGATTGGTTTTCGATGCTTTGTTTATTATTTCATGAAGATGAGCGAATGCATCTGTTTTTGTAATTCCAACTTCATTGGCTTTGTCTGCGATGGTTGGCTGGGGTCCCATCCAAACAAAATCCTCTACCGTATAGTCTATGCCAAAGATCCATTCATCTCCTGAATCGCAATCAATTAATCCAGCCAAGTTGGGACGATTTACACCAAAGAAATAGGAGAAGGTGCTATCCTGCCTAAAAGGAAAAGTATTGTCCCTATAATTCATGGGGCTTTCATTGTTTCCTAAAAAGAGGATAATGCCAGCGCCCACTGTTTTTGTTAGTTCCTCTCGTCTTTGAGTGTAGATTTCTTTCAGCATGGTGAATTTGTTTTCATATAAGTAGTTTCATTCCAAAGCCCGGTGATTCTGAAACCTGTATTTTGCCATCTTTGATATTATATTTCATAATCTCAGATGTTCTTCACGGTAGGCATCGGGACAAGCTCAAGGAGGGGGCACCGGGTGTTCGCTTGGCATGATCACTTTAGGGTTTGGTGGAGACTTTAAAATAAGATTCTAACTCAGCAAGAGTCGCAGCATTCTTGTTCAAATCCTTAACTACTAAGCCTTTTTCAAGAAGTACAATGCGATCGCTTACTTCAGTCACGTGTCCAAGATCATGACTGGAAACAAGAATGGTTCTTTCAGGTGATTTCAGGTCAAGGAGAATCTGTTTTAAGCGCATTTGAGTTGTTGGGTCTAAATTCGCGAAGGGTTCATCAAGAATAATGACTTGTGGGTCTCCAATTAATGCAGCGACTAGACCAATCTTCTTCTGATTGCCTTTCGAAAGATCTCTGATATACTTTCTAACGCCAATGATCTCACCATTGAATAGATCTTCAAACTTTTGCAGGAAGGCTGCCAGAGTGGTTTTATTCCATCCATATAATTCTGCAATAAATATGAAATATTCATCGGCGGTTAAGAAGTCCAATAGGAAGCTTTCGTTAATGTATGCTCCAGTATATGATTTCCAGTTTTCACTTTCGCTTACCACCACATCGTCTGAATGAACCTGACCGGTTGTGGCCTGTATGAGGTCAAGCAATAAACTGAACATGGTTGTTTTGCCAGCCCCGTTATTACCAACTAGTCCAAATATCTGACCTTTGGGGATGTCCAGATGATCCATTGACAATGCGGTCGTCCTCCCGTAGGTTTTTCCTATATTCTCAAATACAATCATTTCTTAAGATTTGCTAAATGTGTTTTGAAGTTTGTATTTTCTTGCATTGAATATTGTTACTGCTTTATTTAGAAGTATTGGACTTAGTAAAATACCACCCAAGCCACAAATTCCAATCGCAAAAATCCCCATTATAGGTATTCCTGCTGATCTAAATAGCCAGTAAATAGCAATAGGCGCCACGAAAATAGGAATCATAATCAAGAAATGAGCCGCCCCAAATCCTTCGTAATTCATCATGCTTCCTTTGGAGGGATCAATCTTTTTGGAAATGTAAAGATTTAAGAATAAATATATCCAAATAACACCCCCCGTATTAAAGAGCATCGTGGCAAGAGCAATCAGGATGAATTCTGAATTCAGAAATGCATAGGGCATAGAGCAGAAGAACAAAACCACATTCGAAACTGCCAGTAAGTAGTATTTTGCTTTGAGGTATATTCGTATAGACAGATTTTGCGTGATAATGGTATCAAAGTGATTACTGTTCCATGAGAGCAACAATTGTCCATAATTTAAAGTGAATGCTCCTGTCATAAACAAAGATAGTAGGATCATTGTAGTCCTTGAGCTAATTCCAGTGTCGCCAGAGACGATGATGAGAGGGTAGAGTAGGAATAAAATGCTAATAATGAGAAACTGTCTCGAGCGTTTGTTGCGCCAGATCATCTTTGATTCCAGTAGCATCCACTTCCCTTCAGAGCCAAAGAATTTGAATAATGGAAAATCGTATGTATTGATGGTTTTGCTTGCCATAGTGGCTCCTTCGTCCAGATAGACATGAGCCCTTAAGAAAGCATATAGTGAGCCATAGATTGATGCCAGAATGCCTATTGGTATCATAAGGTACATGGGACGACTATATAGGAATTCGATGCCATTCTGAAAATTGTCCATCAATTGGACATCGCCCCTGTACTCCAAGGAGAAATAGACCAAAATGCCTCCTAATACTATAAAGGCGAATTTGGAATTCTTGTGAATCTTACGGTCTAGAAAATAGCTAAGAAAATTGCTGATCAAGACAGCTGATATCATTAATGAAAGCCAAGTTAAAGAACCACCAGCGTCTATGTTTTTAATAACAGTCTGGAAGAAAAATGGAAATATTACAAAAAGTGGGAGAAGATTAAAGAAGCTAAATAGTGATTTTAGGAGTAGATAGTGAGTCAATGAAGCTTTCGGTACATTTAGGGTCAAATACTTCTTAATCTCAATCCCTGGGAATTTTTGCATCGAGAATCGAAGTATAATATCTGCCAAAAAATAAAATACCATGAATCCGGAAAAAACCTTAACGACACCCTTGTCAGGGTAGATATTTTCAATCATACTCTCTGCCAAAAGACCGAGTGAAATAGAATATAGGAGAAAAAGAAGGGCAAGTAGCAGTAGAAATATCGATTGAATTAGACTGGTTGTCCAAAAACTGGACCTGCGTAGTTCAAGCCATTGGTGTTTGAGAAGTTTTGAAAACATGTGGTTGTGACTGCAGACTAAAATACAATATATGATCTAAACGAGTATGCTGAAACTGTGTTACCTGTAAGTGGTTTCATTTTTTGATTTATCTGTCTTCCAGACTTTCTCTGACCAGACTAATGTAGAGGACAGGCAAAGTATACACTGGACCGCACTACACACATTCTGCACTTTGCTAAGCTAATCGTCCAGTTCGGATTTGTCATCTCATCTTCTTTTGAGGAACGCTGGCCTCTTCTAAATGTTGGGATTAGAAAGTACAGGAGTATAAGCAAGTCGGGTTTCAGTCACAGACCTTTGCTGGTAAGCACCGGTCCATACTTCCGCTCCGGTCGGCACAGAGTCTCTACCGATGCCAACCCAGAGGCCGGCAGGCTCCACTCCGTCTTGCTTCAGTACCGTCATAAAGTTTCTCAGAACCATCGGAATAGCTTGATCAAGTCTTCGATTTAAATAGAGAGGCGCACACGCACTCTTCCCATCCCGAGCATAGCCGAGGGATCTATTGGCTTGTTACCGGGTGCATTCAAGCAAATTCTATCTGAATTATGAATCTAAGATTCCAATCCGATTGTTCTCTCGCATAGGCGCCAGAGGCGGATGAGGGATTTTGCTCTTCCAACCAAGTCAAAACTGTTCCGTCTTGATCTGGTTCTTTGTAAGCGTTTGTGTTTTTTAATTGCTCGTGCATTTCGTCCCAATCTTCTGGATTGAGCCAATGACTAAATGCGGAAGCTCGATTCATCGTTCGAACAAATACGGATGGGTCACCCTGTCTGCGGCCTGCTTGTACTTTTTTAGAATGTGCCAAGCAGCGGCCTTAAGGCCGCTTAAAAGGCTATTGTGCTTCTTCATGTCAAGGGGCCATGGCCGCCATGGACAGATGGTGGGAAATTTGTGATTCACTCATGGGGCGCCAGGGATGATCGCCGATTTAGGCCGATAGTACTATTGTAATTACCTTAATTTTTTGTTTTCAGCAATCATCGCTAGAGCTTTGGTCATTCTATTGTTACGTGTTTCTTCTTTTTTGGCATCATTTATCCAGTCCACGTAAGCCTTTTTATGCGAATAAGCTAGGTTGTTAAAATTAGTGTTGATACCGGCATCTGTCGAAAGAACCGTTTGGAAATCAATAGGAATTGACACGACCCTTTCGGAAGTGTCTTCCCAAATCTCCATTTTCATTTCGTCCCCAATTTCTAGACCAACTTTTTCCCGGGTTGCTTTAGCTAAAACTATGAAGTGCTCTCCGTTGCCTCTCGGAATTAATGTAGCACTAAATGGTCCGCCATTGATTTTTCCATTTATCCGGATTTTACCCTTTTTGTCAAATTCTTCCTGGGCTCGAATGGGTGTATCAACATAGTGCCAAGTACCTATGCCCTCGGGCCGTTTGAGTGTTGTCTTGAATTTAAATGTTTTCATACGGTCGTGGGGTTTTGCAAAATGTAAAAAACGACTGGAAAATTGAAGAGTACCTGATCAAAAGAAATGAAACATCATAGATAAGCAGGCGGGCCTTCCAGCATCTACCTATCAAGATGCCAGCTATTTCTGTCTTAGGGAGGGAGGCTGGATTGGCAAGCCCGCTTCGGTGGCAGTACTTAAGTCAGTGCTAAATATCGCGCTTAATCCAAGAGTCCGGAATAGATCCGGACCTGCTAGGCGCAATAATCCGAGAAAATTCCTTTGCCGGCCCGCGAGCCCATGGAAGGCTCTGAGAGAGAGGGATTCCCAAGCCCGTGGGAGGTTCCGAGAGAGAGGGATTCCCAAGCCCGTGGGCGGCTCTGAGGGAGGCTGGATTGGCAAGCCCACTTCGGTGGCAGGACTTAAGTCAGTGCTAAATATCGCGCTTACCA
>CAJQNM010000649.1 GCA_905479665.1 uncultured Saprospiraceae bacterium | reverse complement strand
GTTTCTTCATTTTGGATACAACCTATTAGTTAATAGTTAATAATTTATAGTGAATAATGGGTCATGTTATTCAGGAAAAGCCGTCCTGAAAGGACAAGATATCATAGCGATGGATGAAATCCAGCGCAGAGGATTTGGAATTTTCAAGTCCTGGAAGGACAATGGATCTTCTTCGCGAAAAATGATTAAGTTAATTAAATAACATGCATGGATGTGTGTATTGAATACCGGACTCTATCAAATGTGGTTTTAACCCATTGTTTGTGAATTCAAGGGGCTAAAGCCGCCTTGGAATGAGTTTCTTCATTTTGGATACAACCTATTAGTTAATAGTTAATAATTTATCACATGTGTCCAAAACAAATTTCTGCCAATATTGACCCATCGCAATAGCGGTGATATTCCCCCTGAGATCGCTGTATTTCAAAATCAATCCTACTCATGTCAAAACAACGTAAGCTGAGGGGGAGAATTTGCCTTCTCAATAATAGGATTATTGAGCCATTTCCAGAGGTCAATTTTGACAAATAGATTTATGCGGAAGAATGTAATCAGGTTGGATAGGTGCCATTTATACTTGGCCTCCCTTTTAAGATAGTTAACCAGCAAAATTGCAATCATAGAGCACCACATTTGTATGCGAACTGCATTGGGAGAAGTGCCTACGAAAGTTTTGACTCTGAAGAGTTGCTTAAGATGCTTGAAAAAGACCTCTACAGCCCACCTGGCCTTATAAAGTTCAGAAACAGTGTTAGCTGTCCAAGATAAATTATTGGTCAGCAGAATCAATTCCTTGTCGTTTTCAGCGTCATATACTTTCACAATTCGAAGGGCTTTGGGATACTTCTTTGAGGTATAAAACCCCGTTAGCTCGATATCGTGATCACTTAAGATGTGCTCATGTTTTTCATTCGTTAGAAATTCCTGTACTACTGCGATGTCTGCATTGACTTTTAAGCGTGTCACAAAGAAAACTCCGCAGCTGTCCAAATTATACAGCCACTGATAGTCTACATAAGCCCGATCTACCACTAAGACTGATTCCGCAGGAAATGCTACGTTGTGGGCCTCCTTTACATCGTGTGTCTTGCCATCAGTCAAAACCGCATAGCATGGTAGTCCAGTATCATAGTCTAATACCGTATGAAGTTTGATCGCCCCCTTCTTCTTTCGGAATTTAGCCCAATCAAACAAGGATAAGCTCAAGGGAATAATACTCGCATCCATGATAAAAATCTTGCGTTTCAATCGTCGAGCATATTGCTTTCTCTTGCGTAATGACGGCTCAAAGTGCTCCAAGAGACTGAAATACAGATCTCTAAAGACTTCATAGGTTCTGTGCTTATTGATATAGCTAATCGAGGATTTACTTGGTGCTAAAGCTACACCTAAGTGCTGCAAGTTGCCTGTGGCACTTCGTAGGCCATTGCTTATGTCTCGCACTGATGTAGCTCCAGCCATTTGCATGAACAACATCGTCACCAAATGGGTCCAAGTAGTTATGCCTTTAGTATGCTTATCCGTATCGTATCTATCCACGATCTTCTTGAAAACCTTCCGATCTATCAATTGCAAGGCTTGCGCAAATAGCGTTATATTTGTTTGTGACATGGTGTTTGGTTTTTCACAACCCTAAGTTAGGGTAAATCGGACCATGTCATTTTTTTGTTTTGGACACATGTGATAATTTATAGTGAATAATGGGTCATGTTATTCAGGAAAAGCCGTCCTGAAAGGACAAGATATCCTAGCGATGGATGAAATCCAGCGCAGAGGATTTGAATTTTTCAAGTCCTGGAAGGACGGTGGATCTTTTTCGCGAAAAATGATTAAGTTAATTAAATAACACGCATGGATGTGTGTATTGAATACCGGACTCTATCCAATGTGGTTTTAACCCATTGTTTGCGAATTCAAGGGGCTGAAGCCGCCTTGGAATGAGTTTCTTCATTTTGGATACGAGCCCGAGTTAATTTAGGAAAGATATAAATTACCGAGAATCGAGCTAACTAGATAATATAATACCTGTGACTACTCTCTAGCATAGTAAGTCTTTTGCAATCGCTGTTTACGCTTCATGCTACCATTTCTGTTAACTATGCAAAACTCGCTTCTGGCTGGCGGCGAAGGGTGAAGCTCACTGGCCTAAGGTGGTCACCCAAAGGCTCACAGGCTATTTCCGATTTGGAAGTGTTATCGTAAGTCTCAGACTTGGGACATGGCTCAACTACTCATTCAGGCAGCTTGAGGGACATTTGTTATATGCACGATGATACCTACTGACCTTTTTTTTGATTTATGAATGTAAATTTGCATATTATGTGCTATATCATCTTTTTTACACCAGAATCAAATTACTCCATTACCTGACCTTCTAAAATACGGCTATTATGATAAAGTTTCATGCACTGCTGAGCATTGCAGTATTGGCACCTTTATGTCTTATTGCTCAAATTCAACCTGTTTCTACGTTAGATCTGGGGAGCAAATGTTCCTCAATATATGTACACGGTTCAACCCGTATTCCGATTTTTAAAACTACCAATGAATATATTGCTGTCCATCCTGAATCACATGAACTATTGTGGAGAAGTGAGCGATCGACTTTCGCTCAAACAGCAGAGCTAAGCGGCGAGGATGGTGGCGATTTGGTCGAATTTCCCGCGTCACTGTTGGCTTTCATCGGCAGCAGCATCGTTGACGTCGTATCAGGTGAAGTGATTGTCGACGGCAGTGAGTATCAAGTTCGTTCCCTGAGCGATTTTACCTTATTCCCATCTTTGGATTTGCTTGTGGTTAAGGTCACGACCAAGGAAGGATATTATCTATTTGGGATAAATCCAGTGGAGAACGGACTAAAGTGGGCGACTAAACTGGATGATGCCGGAGGCTTGGGGCAAATACTTGCGGAGGGTGCGGGGCCGTACGCATCGATGCGGCAAGAATTTAGGCCATACATTGCCGAGAATGACAACTTGATTTTAAAGCATCGCAAAGAGCTCATCTGCATAGAGCCGGCGAGCGGTGAAATGGTATGGCGGATTGATTCAGATCCAGGTCAAGTCTTATTTAGCAGTGATCGCAAGAACATGGCCATTGCGGAGAACCGAAGTGGTCTCGGTGGCGCCATGGGAGCCGCTACCGCGATGAGCCTTGAGCAAAAGCTCAGCAAGAAAATCGAAGTGTTTGATGCTGAGACAGGTAAATCGGTTTGGGGGAAAAATGCTAAGATGGATGGTCAGGTGCGCTTTCAAAAGCTATATGACGGGGGGTTCATAGTCGTGCATGATGAAGGTTTTAACGTCTTTGATTTCAATTCCAAGAAGGGTGAAGGTCGCTGGAAGAAAGACTACCAAGAAAAAGGAATTTACGATGTCATTCCTGAGCAGGAAGGCCTGATGGTCTACTTTAAGGCCAAGAGAATGCTGGTAGGAAATGAAGATGGCAAAAAGATATGGAAGAAAGCCGAGAAGCTCGAAGATCCTCCGCGACGGTTTTTCGGACTGCCCGTGATATCTGAAGAAAAGGGGCGCTATGAATTTAGACGAATTGGTACGGATCTCAACGTCATTGATCATGACGGTGGGCGTCATACGACTATTGCTGCTATAACATATCTGGATGATCAAGAAACCAATAGCATTGTGGCCCTGGGCATCGATGAACGCGAGAAATCCCCCACTCCACCCAATTTTTTGATTACTCACCTAGACCTAGGTGATTTTTCAGAAAGGGCACGCTACACCACTCAGAAGGTGGGCCTATCGCAGGTAGACAAGGTTGAGAGTGGATATTTTCTATCTGGGCCTCGCGGCTTTCAATTGATTGCAGTAAACGGAGATGATCTAGAGATCGTCAAGAAGGAGCACTATCCGATGCCCGGATCATTTACCAAAGGTCTGGCACGAGTTGGCATCGGCTTAGTAGGAGCCACCGCCATGTTAGCATCAGCGGGAGACTTCAGTGTCGGTAAAAATGCTGGCGACTACGAGAAGTTTGATCAGAGAGTAAATACTGCTGGTACCACTTCCGATATGGGGATATCCTATTTTACACTTGAAGAGCGCAGCCAAGTGAAAAACAAGTACGCCTACTTTTTCGGGCGAGACGACGACCGGGAACTTAGCTTATTTCAAATCGAAAAAAATAACGGGGAAGAGATCGCACGCTATATTTTCGACGATAAATCTCCTTTGTATGAAACCGATGCTATATACAGTCAGTTGTATTATGTAAATGATG
>CAJQNM010000648.1 GCA_905479665.1 uncultured Saprospiraceae bacterium | reverse complement strand
CACACGGCCGGACAGCACTTTATCTACATCACCAATCAGGAGTACGATGAGTGTGCGGACTTGCGAGTGCGCTTAGACAAAGACCAGCTGTTTAACCGAAAATTTAATGCCCTGCGTGATGTGAAATGGACGGGCATACCTTTTACCAACAACTCTTTGACCAGCTACGGGGAGGGACTCATTCCCAACGACCTCCGCATTCAGTTGCGGGTGGACAATCCCTATCAATATGCAGAGGGCACCAGCTCAAACAGCGGTCTGCCCAGCTATGAGTTTACAATTTCTAACAAGGCTTCAGAAGATTTGGTGGAGGCCAGAGATCTAAGTGTACTTGATGCCGTAAACGTTGTACCGAATCCATACTTGGCATTCTCAACCTATGAAACTTCACAGTTTACCACGACCGTAAAAATCACTAATCTGCCGCCTCGTTGCATTATCACCATTTACTCGCTCGATGGAAAATTCATTCGGCAGTATCGACGTGATGAAGCAGGTATACCACAAGCAGATCGATCAAATCCGGGTGTCTTGCAAACGCAAGTGACTCCAGATATCGAATGGGATCTGAACAACAGTGCTGGTATTCCTATTGCATCTGGCGTTTATCTGATCAATGTCAATGGTTTTGAACTTGGTGAGCGGACCATTAAATGGTTTGGCATAAATCGAAAATTTGATCCGGCAGGTTTATGATGATGAAGAGATGTAACAAGGTGGTCGGGGTATGCCTATTCCTTTTGTGCCTGCCCTCTCTGATCTGGGCTGGAAATCCAGACCGACAGGGTGAAGCTGGCGCCGCAGAATTGCTGCTCAACCCATGGGCCCGCAGTGCTGGTTTTCATACCCAAAATACCTCGCTGATCAGTGGCCTCGAGGCGATGCGCCTCAATGTAGCCGGCTTAGTACGAATGGCCAAAACTCAGATTGTGATCAGCAATGCCAGGTATTTAGAAGGTACCGGAATAAATCTCAATGCTGTCGGTGTTGCTCAGCGTATGGGAGAAAACGGGGTGTTGGGCATTAGCCTGATGGCAGTAGACTTTGGCGATATCCAAGTCACTACCACCGACCAACCAGAGGGGACCGGGGCGACTTTTTCGCCCAATTTTTTTCATCTGGGTTTGGCGTATGCCCATATTTTTGAAAATAAGGTTTCGGTGGGGATGACTGTGCGCCTCATATCAGAATCGACAGCCGACCTATCCGCATCAGGGATAGCGCTAGATGCAGGCGTCCAGTATGTCACTGGGCCCGAAGACAATTTCCGCTTTGGTATTTCGCTACGCAATGTTGGTACTCCGATGGTATTCGGAGGAGAAGGGCTTTCATTCCGGACCACAAATCCCGATGGCACCATCAACTATGATCTTTCATTTGATCATCGAGGAGCGCGATTCGAACTGCCATCCGCGCTCAATATTGGCGCCTCGTACGATTTTCTCATCGGAGCAAAACACCGCCTGACCGTGCTTGGCAACTTTACATCAAACTCATTCTCACGCGACGCGCTGGGTGGAGGGGTTGAGTATTCTTTTAGCGATATGGTGATGTTGCGGGCTGCGTATAAGCAAGATCTGGGAGCATCTGTGGCTGACATTGACCAAAACGTATATAGTGGCCTGAGTTTTGGCGCTTCGTTTCAAGTACCTATTTCACGCAAAAGCGAAACCAAGCTAGGTGTCGACTACGCCTACCGAGTGACCAATCCCTGGTCGGGCACTCATAACCTGAGTGTACGATTTGACCTGTAGAGCGCAGAACTATTCTGATTAATGCTATATTAATGTCAGGGTTCGTCCGGCAAGCTCTGAACGAGGCTCAAAATGAACGATTTTTCGGACGAACCCTCAGGTAAGTCCGACTATCTCAAGCCATTACACCGATTTTTTAAAAGCAAATACGAAACAGACATTATGCCTGAATACACATATTTAACTGCAGAGGGCTATACACGGCTAAAAAAGGAGCTGGAGACTCTCAAAAGTGATGGCCGATCTGATATTGCGAAGGCCATTGCGGAAGCTCGGGAGAAAGGGGACCTCTCAGAGAACGCCGAGTATGATGCTGCAAAAGATGCCCAGGGCATGCTGGAGATGAAAATCAACGAAATGGAGAAATCGTTGGCCAATGCCCGTGTCCTCGACACCTCCCTGCTTGATACGTCGCAAGTGACGGTCTTGTCTAAGGTGACGATCAAGAACAAGAAGAACGACAGAGAGATGGTCTATCATCTAGTCGCTGAGGCAGAAGCCAACCTCAAGGAGAAAAAGATCTCTGTGTCATCGCCGATGGGTGAAGGCTTGCTGGGCAAGAAAGTAGGCGAAGTGGCAGAAATTCAGACTCCGGGAGGCCTCTTACAGTTTGAAATTATGAACATCACCATCTAGCCCGAGCGATGCCCTCTATCTTTAGTCGGATCGTCGCAGGTGAAATACCCTCTTATCGGGTCGCTGAGAGCGAAGATTATTATGCTTTTCTCGATATCCAGCCTTTGGTGAGAGGTCATGCCCTGGTCATACCCAAGCTAGAAACGGACTACATCTTTGATCTTGGAGACGAGCAGCTGGCGGGATTGATGGTATTTGCCAAGCAGGTTGCTTTGGGAATGAAGAAAGTCTTGCCTTGCAGTCGTATTGGCCTCACCGTGATCGGTCTGGAAGTACCCCATGCGCATGTACATCTCATACCAATTTTCGGTGTGGGGGACATGGATTTTAAGCAACCGAAGCTCTCCCTAGCGGCCGAAGAGATGGAAGAAATTGCGGCGCAGATCCGCACAGCGTTGTCTCCGACCTAAGAGATCTTACGCAGAAAACAGGTACCTTGTGAAGGCATGATGCTCTCGCATTCTAGCGAAAAATGAACGTATATCACGAGATGACGCCAGCCAACCTTTTTGATCCCGATCAAGTACGTGTATGCAACGTGGAGAAAATGGCACGGTTGAGTGAAGAAGCCGCTTTATGCAACTGATCTGGCTATGACGGCTGGCGACGAGGCGATTGTAGTGCGAAGCACTGGGAGCTGGTACCAGATCAAAGATCAAAATGGGGTCACTTATGATGCCCGCATCAGAGGCAAGTTTCGCCTCCATGGCAAGACCCTCACCAATCCCGTTGCCGTGGGCGACCTCGTTCTTTTTGAGATAGAAAACGAAAACGAGAATACGGCCCTAATTAAAAAGATCCTACCTCGCCAAAATTACGTGGTGCGGCAGTCACCTCGAAAAAAGCACCAGCTGCATTTGTTGGCGAGCAACATCGACCAGGCCATTTTAGTGATTACCATTCGAGAGCCCAACTTGAAACAGGGTGTGATCGACCGTTTTTTATTAATGACCGAACCCCATGATATTCCGGCGATCATCATATTTAATAAGAAAGATATTTACAATGAAGGCGATCTCAATTTGTATGAATATTTAGCGGATATTTATAATGGCATTGGTTATCCGACCTATCTTATTTCGAGCTTAGATAGTGAAGATGCCCTAAGAGTGGAAAATATTTTGCTAGGGAAAACCACCTTGATCAGTGGACAGTCAGGAGTGGGAAAGTCAACTTTTATTAATGCCATGTATCCCGATCTTGACCTGCGTACTACAGAGCTTTCTGAATCGAGTGGCAAAGGCCAGCATACCACCACTTTTGCGACCATGTACTCACTTGAGCATAATACCCGTATCATCGACACCCCAGGTTTTAAGAGCCTCTCTTTTAATAATCTTGAGCCGATGGATGTCGCGCATAATTTTCGTGAATTTTTTGAACTGTCAGATAATTGCCGTTTTAACAATTGCATGCATCGAGACGAACCGGGGTGCGCAATTGTTCAAGGTATGGAGACCGAAGTGATCAGCGAGCTGCGCTACGCAAATTACCTACAAATATTAGATGAAATAGAGGATCAAAACTACTGGGAACGTCACGCAGATTTGTAGTAAAATGCCTAAAGAGATATCGTTCAAAAAGGAACTCATCGGAAATTTTGGCTATCCCGTTTGGGACAACCCTACTGAAGCAATGGTGGAGGCTGCTTTTGCCCATCACGGCATGAATTATCGATACGTAACCACAGAAGTACCTCCAGAAAATCTCAGGGCTGCGGTCGCTGGCCTCCGCGCCATGGGGTATAAAGGATTTAATTGCACCATCCCACATAAAGTGGCGATCATCGATCATTTGGATGGACTGGGAGAATCGGCTTCCCTCATCGAGGCTGTAAATTGTGTTGTAGAGCGAGACGGGAAATATATTGGAGAAAATACCGATGGCAAAGGATTTTTGCAATCATTGCGAGAGGTGATCGATCCGGAAGGGAAAAAGGTTTTAATTTTTGGAGCTGGAGGAGCAGCTCGTGCGGTGAGTGTGGAGCTTGCACTGCAGGGCGTGGAAAAAATAACCATCGTAAACCGTAGTACTCATCGTGGAGAAGGCCTTGTCGATTTACTACAGCGCAAGACTGCTGTACAGGTTGAGTTGAAATCTTGGGAAGGGAACTACCCGATACCAGCAGAAACAGAAATAATTATCAACTGCACCAGCATTGGGCTCTCCCCACAGGTTGTGCGGGTGCCGGTTGATAAGAAGACCCTATTGACACATATGGTGGTTTGTGACTTGATCGTAAACCCACCAAAGACACCATTCTTGCAAGAGGCTGCTGAATGTGGCTGCCGAATTTTAGATGGGATCGGAATGCTGGTAAATCAAGGAAGAATTGGCATTAAATATTGGTCGGGTGTGGATGTAGATGGGTCTGTGATGCGACGAAAAATAGAGGAGATTTATTCAACAGCCTCCTAGGGTTTCGAAATCAGGTAGGAGATTTTGATTCCGATTTGAGCATCAGGTTGGTAGAACCTCCCTTCATGCCAATCAAATGGACGTAACCAGCTGTCAATGGGCCATTCACCACCATCGAAAAAATTGTCGGAAAAATAATCAATACGTAGATGGCTTATCCCAAGACCAATGAAGAAATCTACGAGTATTGGGTCCCAAGGTTGAATCTCTCGACCCAATTTAAATCGCATGCCATTGATTCTGCGCTCGACAAAAGCTGTCTCATATGAAAATACGACATCAGTTTGCAAAAAGGAACCGTCGGATTTTTCATAGTCATTGATAACTTTGAAAAAGGAAAGGCCAAGGTAGGTATTTGGAAAATTGCCATCATGGCCGTCAATAAAGTATTTGCTACCGATCCAATATTTGTGGTGCCGGAATTCTGGGCTTTCATGCCAATCCGTCAGATTGACGTTGAGATCTAGACCGTAGCCAAGTTCTAAACTTATCTTTTGAGAAAGACTTATCTCAGCCGCCATATTTAGCGAAGGAGTGATTGGATCGAGGAGACCAAATGGGGAGAGTCCCATAGTCAAATACCTCTTAGTTTCTTCTTGTGCTTGCAGGAAAAGGTGGGAGCAAAGAAAGTATGCTAGACACAATGCGAGATGGGAGATTTTTCTTTGATGATCGATGGCCATCATGTGAAATTATGACTATACCCTCGAAGAGTCAATAGGAGGTGTGTTGGGTTCCTGCGAAGCGCAGATGGGTTAGTTATTAATGTTATCTAAATTTTTGCACCTTCTCTTCTGGTAGACAAATAGCTAATCATATGACCAATGATTTAGATGTAGGTCTATTGAAATCACTAATCACTAATTTACCCAGGATGCAGTTTGCCACTTTTTTAGCCTTTACCCTTTTCGTTGCGCTTTATGCGACCTGGCGACTTCGCAAGGATAAACTAAATACCCAAGATGGTTATTTTTTAGGAGGACGCAGCCTTACCGGTATTGTCATTGCGGGCTCCATGCTGCTCACCAATATATCGACGGAGCATCTCATCGGTATGAATGGCTCAGCCTATCGCAACGGGGCCATCATCATCGCCTGGGAGGTAACCTCCGCCATAGCCCTGGTGATTGGGGCCATCTATTTAGTGCCGCGCTATCTCAAGATGGGATTGACCACCATACCGCAGCTCCTGGAGAGTCGCTTCGATGCGCTCACTCGTACACTCGTCGCACTCATGGTGATTCTTTCATTGGTTGCAACATTGCTACCGATAGTGCTCTATACGGGAGCGATCAACATTGAAAGCATTTTCGATCTCTCCGAGATTATGGGGGTATCGAAGGCTCAAGGCATCTGGATTACCGTACTCGTGGTGGGTACTATCGGTGCCATCTATGCCATTTTTGGAGGTCTGAAAATGGTGGCCTATACCGACTCAATCAATGGATTCGGCCTTTTGCTGGGAGGATTGCTGGTACCCGTTTTGGCATTGTACGGCATTGGGGACGGAAATATTCTGGAGGGCCTAAGTAAGGTATTTGCCAATGCGCCCGAAAAATTTAATGTGGTGAGTCACGAGCCTTCGTTCGGACCCGGATCACGTGATGCCATCTTGCCTTTTAGCGTATTGTTTACCGGGCTGATGGTAAACCAGCTCTATTTCTGGACGATGCATCAATCGATTATCCAGAGAGCGCTAGGTGCCGTGAGCCTTAAGGAGGCACAAAAGGGACTGCTCTATACCGGGGTGTTGAAATTATTGATCCCGGCAGTGATTGTATTGCCGGGGATCATCGGCTTTTATTATTTCGGGGATCAGTTTTATGGATCGCAAGACTCCATTTATCCCGAAGTGGTGAAAAAGGTATTGCCACCATGGCTCACCGGTTTTTTTGTGGCAGTGATGTTGGGTGCCGTGTTGAGCACATTCAATAGTGCACTCAATAGTTCGGCCACTTTATTTAGTCTTGATTTGTATAAGCGTTTTATCCGTCCCGATTCTTCTGAAAGTAACATTGTCCGGGTGGGTCGTATTTCATCACTCATCCTGGCCGTTCTGGCGATTGCTATCGCTCCTTTCGTGGCCAGTGCGCCGGCTGGTTTGTACCAATTGCTCCAGCAACTCAATGGGATATTTATGATCCCGATGGCGTCTGTGATTATTGCAGCATTCTTCCTGCCAAGAGTATCGGCGATGGGTGCCAAAGCGGGTCTCCTTTTTGGACTGGCCTTTTATGTGATCACAAATTTTATCCTAAAAATAGACCTCCATTTCGTCCATATCTGGGGCTTGGAGTTTGTGCTTAATATAGCAGTCATGCATTTGGTTTCGTTGGCATATCCGCGTACAAAAGAATTTGCCATCATCGATGTGGGTGCAGTACCAACCATTCCGTGGAAATACGCCTCGGTTTTGGGACTGGTACTCATTGCATTGACGCTATTAATTTATCTGCTTTTGAATATTGGCTGACTTTGTTCGGGGCAACTCAGAGGAGACACTATCCCTCCTCTACTTCAGCCCAATAGGTACAGTACGCCTCCTCAAAAACGGGTCCGGCAAATAACAGGCAGCCTCCGCACTCTTCTCCATCCTTGGGAGGAATAAATAAATTGCAATTCGCACAGTTTTTATCCTCCATGGGGGTCGTTTCGACATAGCCCAAGCTTTTTCGCTTGGTCAATTCGACCTCAGATACGTGTGCCAACTCGTCGCACTGAGTCACTTTCGTGGCAGCAGCAGTAGATTTATTCTTACCGTTTTTGCTACCACAGGATAGGTAGGACACCCCCAGTATTCCCCCAGCACAAATGCGACCACACCGGAAGAGGAATGTACGTCGAGTTTCATTCGTCTTCATTCTGATCAAGAATTTTCAAGAATTCTGTCTACGGCTTCAGACAGTGCTTGGGCAGAATTTTGACGTAGTGCGGATAGATTTTCTTTGATGGATTCTGAAAGCGTATGTTTTTTCTTCTTTATGGCTTCTGCCATACCATCCAAGCTGCTCACTGCATAGGCCGTCGGTAGCTTTGGCATCAGCTGCAAAAATTCCCGAAGCTCCTTGGGCTCATAGCGGGACCCAATACTATACCCCATCGCTTTTACAATAGATTCTTTTTCTGAGTGCAGTTTCTCGAGCAAGCTGGTATTGTTTGCCAGATAAGCCAGCATGTCGGTAGAGGATCCCGAAGGTGAGCTCAGTACCGCCCTTCGCATCCACTCATCATCAAAATGCTTTTCAAGAATATCAGCCAGGGCGGGAATTACCTTTTCACTTTGCATGGCTCCAAGACTCAAAGCACTTTGCATCACAACTCGATGATCTTCATCATCGGTCAAGGCGAGCATGTCTGGTAGACACCCTGTGTATTCTTCTGCAAGCATGAGACCATGCTCGCGGACGCGTGGATGTGCATCGTGAAGGGCCTGTTTCACCAAATCTGTTGTCAGTGCATTGAGACCCTCGAGCACATAGAGGGCATGCAGGCGAACAGCGGCTTGGTCATTGCCTTCAAATATCTTCTTGACATCAGGTACGAGAGATTGGGCTTGCCTTTCAATTAATATGCGTTGTGCCTGCTGGCGGAACCATTGATTGGGATGTTTGAGCCAATCTAGATACTGCCCAGTGTTGTTTTTTTGAGCGATCACTTTTGAAAAATCGGCTGAAGATGTTCCCTTGGGTACGATACGATAGATCCTTCCCTTATCATCACCATTCATGAAATCCATTTCCGCTTTGAGGTCTTCTGGTATCGATAGCGGCGTCTCGATGTGTTGGCGATACATGTCTAGCACATAGAGTGCTCCATCGGGTCCTACACAAAAATTGACGGGTCGAAACCACTGATCGGACGAGGCCAAGAACTCCTTTGTTCGGTCATGGCTGTGTCTTTGTGCCGTATAGGCAGCGTGTTCTGCAGCCAGGACTAACACATCTCGATGTACGAGATTGCCCATGACATCACCGGTAAATATATTGCCTTGATACTCCTCGGAAAATAGATCCCCACCATAGTGAGTACCACCTGACGAGCCAGTAAAGTGACCTTCCACATGCTCCACCCGATCCAAATTTTTTGCATCAAATACCTCTTGCCGCCGTCGTGATCGTTCTACTCGCCAGTATGGCGCATCACTGATCTGATACATCAATAGATCATGATCAGAAATATTGAGCGCCGCTTTCTTGTCCATCAAGTCCGCACCTCTGTGCAGATATCGATAGGGTAAAACTGTTTCTCGGATGTGGGTGGTATTGTGCGAAATAAAACGGTGGCCCCAGTCATTAAAAGTCTGACCAAATTGGGCCGTGCCAGTGGCCCGCTCAAATTGCCCTCGATCCAAGCGAAAGCGAAAATCAGTGCCGCTAAGATCTACCGGCTCGGCAGCAGGGTTGCCATTGTATTTTATCATGCCGGCATTGCCATGATTAGTAGCGTAGATCCAATTGTCAAGGTTAAAGCGCAAATTTGAAATTTGTGCCTCTTGGTTTTCTTGAAAAAACCCTTCAAACAGAATCTCCTTGATATCAGCTATATCGTCTCCGGTTGTATCGACGAGGTGATAGATGTAAGGAGCAGCGGTCACGAGCAGACCTCCTTTCCAACATTGCAAGCTGGTCGCATCTTTGATGCCATCGGCAAAAATGACCGAATCGTCTATTTTCCCATCGCCGTCCTTGTCAATAAGTTTTTTAATTCGCCCTTTCCCAGCAGCACCCTCCGGCTGAAAAGGATAATCAGGCATTTCCACCACGTAGATGCCGCCGTTTTCGTCAATAATCATTTCAACCGGATCAAGCACGTGTGGCTCCGAGGCAAACAGACTCACTTCAAAATTTTCGTCAAGTTGAAAAGTAGCCAGAGATTCCTCGGGTGTGAGTGCCTCGGTGTATTTTTTTTCGGCACAGGACGACATGAATAAAACGGGTATAAATAGGGAGAGAATGGACTTCAATAACTTCATCTGTTGTCGTGTAAAAACCCTTTAATGAGTAATCCAAATATACTCCAAAAAAGCTAGGTGATAATGAGCTTGACCTGAGACATTCTCCTTACAGTTCGAGCGAATAGGGCAAGAACGGGCAACGAAATTAAATCATTCCTATAGCGGCAAAGCCGATATATTCCACAAAAAATAATGTCCACATACTGAGATAAAATCGTCGAATGGAAGGCACTTCAACTGGATTCATCCGTTTGCTCTGAAACAGCAAGAAAATGGCGCAGAGCAGATGCAGACCTATTCCAATGACGCGCTGACCTCCCGAGAAAAATAAGGCAAAGCAGCCCAAGAGCATGAGGTAGCAAACCAATAGTACAGCAATTCCTATGTTCTTGATCCGCGGCACCCCGAGCCTTACGGAAAGGGTATTAATCTGATGTGCACGATCACCTTGGATATCTGGCATATCTTTAAACCAGGCGATAATAATGCTGTAAATAAAGATGGTTGCTGCCAAAAGATAGATCAAAAAGGGTATGTGGGTGGTATGAACAATAGAATATTGGAAATGGAGAAAAATCAAAAAATTGACGACCAAACCGCGTATAGCAATTATGCAAAATGCAGCCCAAAAGTGAAAGCGCTTCAAGCGAAAGGGGGGCAGCGAGTAGATGGTGCCTAATAAAAGACTTATTCCGATGGTAAGCAGTAAAAAATAGCTGCTTGCGAAGCCTCCGGCAAGGGCGATTGCGAGCCCAATAAAAATAATGATATAGCCAGTTTGCAGACTAAATGCCTCTGAAGCCAAGGGTAGCCAGGGCTTATTTATTTTGTCAATCGCGATGTCAGTAATTTGATTAAGCCCAACGATATAAATATTGGCACCCAGACAAGCGACTAAAGTAAAAAGCAGAAGTGGTAGATGTTGAGCGGCTCCCCCCGCAGCAGCTATAAGATAAAGCACCGTTATGCTTAGTGTCGTCCCGATTACGGTGTGAAATCTTGAAAAATAGTAGAGCTGCTTAAGGAAATTCATTTTACCGCAGTGAGTACTCCATATTTGATTATTCCCCTATCAAAGCCCCGTTGCATAAATTGTATCGCCCAGGCGCCAAGCAGGGTACCACGATTACTTTTGAGCAGACCTCCCATACCACGCCAGGTAAAAGCTGATCGCAATACGGCCTTCCAGAAGGGTGCAACGGCAGCACTCCAGTCTGCTGTTGCGATGCTGGTAAACCCAGCAGCTTTTGCATGATCCTCCAGATGAGCAATAGTGGTCAAATTGGGCAGATGGTACCAACGCTGTATTCTTGAGAGCAGCTTTTTTTCTTTTGCCGTCATCTCTTGATATGATTTCGAAATGCACCAAGTAGCCATCACGACTTTGCCACCTGGTACTAAGGACCGCTGAATATTGGTAAACAATTGTGCTTTGTCAGCTATATGCTCAGCGCTTTCCAGAGACCAGACCAAATCAAAATCAGTAAGCTTGACGGTCATCATATCCTGCTGGAGCAGGGTGACTTGCGCTTCTAAGCCGGCTTTACGATTCAATTCTTGACCACGCTTCAATTGAAGGTCACTTAAGGTGCAACCTACAGCAGCGCTTACAAATTTTCGCGCCAGGTAGCGGCTACTGCCTCCCACCCCGCATCCTAAGTCCAATATCCGCTTTGCCGAATGGACTCCTCCTTGCTCAAGCAGTGCCTCAATCATATCGATCTGCGCAGCTACATTGGCTTTCTTGAGATCACCCGCGGGCCCATAGTATCCATGATGCATGTGATCGCCCCAGTTGTGCAACCAAAGGTCGGTGGAGCTGTCGTAAAACTCGGCGATCCGATCGTTTAATGGTTTTGTCATGTATTCACGTAGCTAATAAATAAATACAGAAACCAATCAGAGCAAAAATCACAGCAAGCGCAATGAACTGATAAATATTTAACCGACTGCGGTATTTTTCGGGTAGATCTCGTTGACTGCCGATTTTGAACAAATATCCGATCAGTGCCATCGGGATGAAAATAAAACCAGCAAGAGATCCAACAAAAACACGAAGTATCATTATGATCGATCGAAAAAGGCCGGTATTTTTTTCGTCAGCGTTTTCCGGCAATTCATTTTGCGAGTTATTGCTATTGGGAATATTGGCAACTAAGGGTTTTTTGCCAGCGATGGCGATACCATATTTCTCGCGGCCCACCCAGTGGGGTGCAACGTGAATAAATTCAATATCCTCAAATCCCGCGTTTTCATACCATTTGAGGTAATCGGCTTGCGGCGGAAAGAGCATCCAGAGGGTAGAAAAAAATCGACTGAAGCCATTCTGTGGCTCGAGGGGTCCGATCATTAGCGCGGTGCCTCCTGGTTTTATCACGCGGTACGATTCATTAATGCCTTGCTGAGGATTAGGCCAGTATTCGATGCTTCCGGCAGAGATGTAGCGATCAAAATGGTC
>CAJQNM010000647.1 GCA_905479665.1 uncultured Saprospiraceae bacterium | reverse complement strand
TCAGGCAATGATGTGCGATTTAATGCAGGCATAGAGCATAATCTTTTGACAGGTTTTGAAGTGGAGCTGGGGGTTTTGTTTGAGGTGCTGTTGGCTGGATGTGACTAGGTAATTAGTTGAGTAGTTTATTGGTTAATTGGTTGAGTAGTTTATTGATTAAGCAATAATAGAATTTGATATACCTGGACAAAGAATGATAAACAAAAATTTCAGTCAAAATAAATATTCCTCTAATTTAAAATAGCCGAATATGAAATCATTAATTAATCTCATCATTTTATCACTCACGACAGTCGTGATGATAAATGCTCAGGAAATACCGGACGGGCAACTGGATTTTGAATCAACACCCGTTTCTGTCCAGTCTGGCATCACCAAAGCGATGAATCGCTCTGCGCAAAAAGCCGACGGCGTCTGGTTATCCAATCCCTACTTTAGAAGCCACTTTTCGGAGACGGCGGTATCCATGAGCCTGGCAAATAATAAAATGGTCTGGTCTTGGTCGCTCACTTCTATCAATAATACCGACGCTGTACTGAGCACTCCAGTACTACACGAAACAAAGACGAGCGAATACGTCGATTATACCCGTACTAATATCACCGAGCGCTACCTTTTTCACGGTCGCAGCATCGAGCAGCAGTTCATCATCGCCACCATGCCAAAAGAAAAGCACATCACCATCGAAGGGCACATCCTCACCGAAGGGGCCTTTCAGAAAAAGGCCGACCACTGGCTTTGGGCCAACGACAAAGGAAGCATCAGACTCGGCGAGCTCTTTGTCTATGATGCGGTTGGTCAAGAAATCGAGGCCAGATTCGAAGTATCTGATCACAAGACATGCATCCATATAGAAGAAGAAGCCTTAGCGTCAGCGACCTTCCCAGTGACGATCGACCCGGAGATCGGACCGGATGATTTTCGGATTAGTTTCATGGGTCCCAATGGAAATCTCAATTTTGATGCGCAGCGACCTGCGGTAAGTTATAATAGCCAAGAAGATAGGTATTTGGTCGTGTGGGATGGAGATGAGACGGTCGGGGCAGCTGTCAATAATGAATTAGAAATTCACGGACAATACATTAACACAGATGGCAGCTTATTTCAAGATCGTTTTCGCATTAGTTTCATGGGCCCGGATGGCGACGCTAGCTTTGATGGCGAAATTCCAGATGTCGCTTATAATCCAGTTACCAATCAACACCTGGTGGTTTGGAGTGGTGATAGTACGGCTAATAACGAGTTTCAAATCTGGGGTCAATTCGTTGATCATAATGCCCAACTGGTAGGAAATAATTTTCAAATCAGCGAGACAGGAACAGTTACTGGTGATAACAACCCACAGGACACTAATGGACCAGCGATTACATACAATACAACGGATGATGAATTTTTAGTGGTATGGCCAGGAAATGTAGGGAGTGGAGAATTTGAAATTATCGGGCAAGTAGTGGACGGCACCGGCGGCGTGGTCGCCGATGATTTTCAAATCAGTCAGCAAGGCCCAGACGGAGATGATGGTTTTCCAGCAGGTCGGCCTGATATCATCCATAATACTCAAGAGAATGAATATCTGGTCGTGTGGCACGGACAGGATACTATTGGCAATCTGGTCCAGGCAGAAGTGGAAATATATGGCCAACTAGTAAGTAACGCAGGAGCTGAAATAGGCACTGATTTTCGCATCAGTGATATGGGGGAAGATGGTGAAGGACAATTTGATGCTCTTAGCCCAGCTGTAGCATACAATGCTATGCAAAATGATTATCTAGTCGTATGGGCCGGCGATGATGAAAGTGAAAGCGATTTTCAAATCTATGCACAATTACTAAATGCAGCTGGGGCAGAGATTGGTGACAATGACGTCCAAATCAGCGATATGGACGATGGCCCGGGTAATGGCAACAGTGGGCCTGTTTTCTCGGCAGAGAGCCCTTCTGTATGCTATAGCCCGCTCGAAAATAAATACCTTGTTATTTGGGATGGTGATAATAATGGAACTCAAGTCGAAGCATTTGGACAATTCCTGGATGCGTCATTAAGCGAGCTATCCCCTAATGACTTTCGCATCAGTACGATTGATGAAACAGGTGAAGAACGTAGAGAGATAAGAGTTAATGCCTTGGCTTTTAATTCCACTGATGGTACTTTCTTATCTGTATGGTCAGGAGAAGATACAGGTACAAATGAAGACTTTGAGATATTTGGACAATTCCTGGATATATCCACTATAAAGCCTATTGGACAATTTAGAATCAGTTTTCAGGGGCCTGACGGTAACGATGATTTTGACGCAGTAGTCCCAGTAATTGCGCATAATACAATAGAAAAAAACTACTTGGTAGTCTGGATGGGAAGTCGATTTGTTGCTTCACAATTTAACACTGAATTTGAAGTCTTCGGGCAATTGGTTTCAAGTGGGGGTTTGTTTATAGGCGAGGCTTTTCGCATTTCCGATATGGGTCCAGATGGAGACACGAATTTTGATGCTACTAGACCTAGTGTGACGTACAATGTTGTAGACAATGAATACCTCGTGGTGTGGCAAGGAGATGATGATAACAATGGATTGGTTAATGAAGAAGATGAAGTCTTCGGACAGCGCCTTGATGCTAGCGGCAATGAAATCGGTACCAATGACTTTCGCATCTCCGATATGGGCCCTGATGGCAATGACGATTTCGAGGCAAGATTCCCCAATGTGACGTACAATGATGTGGATAATGAATACTTAGTGGTGTGGCAAGGATCAGATACTACCAATGGATTAGTGAGTGGAGAATTTGAAATCTACGGACAGCGTCTTGATGCGGATGGCAATGAAATCGGTATGAATGATGTTCGTATTTCCGATATGGGTCCAGATGGAAATGATGATTTCGATGCCCTTTTTCCCAATGTGACCTACAATGTTATGGATAATGAATACCTCGTGGTGTGGTATGGAGATGACAACACTCTTCCTTTGATAGAAGGCGAATCTGAAATCTTCGGACAACGCCTTGATGCGGATGGCAATGAAATCGGTATGAATGATTTTCGTATTTCCGATACGGGTCCAGATGGAAGTGTGGAATTTGATGCAAGAGATCCCAGTGTGGCCTACAATGCTGTGGAGAACGAATACCTCGTGGTCTGGGAGGGGACACTATCTGCCATTTCTGAAACTACCACAGAAGTTGAAATCTTTGGACAACGTCTTGATACGCATGGTAAAGAACTCGGTGCCAATGACTTTCGTATATCGGATATGGGTCCAGATGGAAATGCGTTGTTCGATGCAGAAGATCCCAGTGTGACCTACAATTCTTTAGAGAATGAATACCTCGTGGTCTGGGGAGGGGAGCTATCTGCCATTTTTCAAAATACATCAGAATTAGAAATCTTCGGACAACGCCTTGATGTTACCGGCAATGAACTTGGCACAAATGACTTTCGTATTTCAGAAATGGGCTCAGATGGAGAGTTCAATTTCGATGCCGTTAATCCCAGTGTGACCTACAATGCTGTAGAGAATGAATATTTTGTGGTGTGGCAAGGAGATGATAATACCGCCCCACTAGTAGATCAGGAATTTGAAATCTTTGGAGAGATTCTATCCTTTGGTGCCTGTCTGGAAGTACTCACTGACTTAGAGCTTGGCTCTCCTATTCTTTCCGGAATCTATCAAGCCAGTGATGTCATAAATTCAAGTGGCCTCCTTGAAGCTAACAGCGACGTCATTCTTGACGCCGGTACTGAAATTAATCTACTTCCCAATTTTGAAACACAGCTGGGTGCGCTACTGGAAATCCTGATTGGGGGATGTGAATAGCCAAAAACAATTTTATCAATCATTCAATTTTGAAATTTTTCTAAACTCAATCATGATAAAGTCTTTCTTTCCGATCATTTTTATCAGCCTATTATCCTCTCCTTTTCTCGTTCCAGCAGTGGGACAAACTTTTAAACAACGTGTCCAATTAGAGCGGGCCGGGACGCTCGATTTCTTCATCGATCAGTTCGGTAGCGCCGTAGCCATCCATGGCGATTATGCTATTTCCACAGCGCTGCGAGGTGGAGGCGATGGAGTAAATTCTGATAGTGCGCTTATTTATAAATATGATGATGTTACCGATAGTTGGACAGAGGTCAAACGTCTACTGCCAAGTCTATCCTCACCCCGAGATAACTACGGCATCAGTGTCGGGTGCCGATATAGCCGGAGTCGGTGCCCCTGGAGTTCTTTTTGTCGGCCTATTAATTAATAATCAACTGCCACCGTTAACAGGTAGTGTTTACGTTTATCAACGGGATGTTGATGGTGCGGATAATTGGGGACTGCTGAAGATATTAACCGCTGACGATGGAGCAATTGGTGATCTTTTTGGCTTTAAAATAAGTGTCAACGGAGATAGATTGTTAGTGGGGGCTATAAGAGTTGAGTAGTTGAGTAGTTAATTAGAATTTGATATACCTGGACAAAGAATGATAAACAAAAATTTCATTCAAAATAATATTCCTCTAATTTAAAATAGCCGAATATTAAATCATTATTTAATCTCATCCTATTGTCACTCACGACAGTCGTGATGATAAATGCGCAGGAAATACCAGACAGGCAACTGGATTTTGAATCAGTACCACTAGTCGTGCAAGCTGGTATCACCAAAGCCCTAAATCTAGTGAACGAGCAAGTCGGTGAAATTGAAGAAGCGGCTTTGGAGGTTGTGACCTTCCCAGTGATGATCGATCCTGAAATAGGACCGTATGATTTTCGCATCAGTACGATGGGACCAGAGGGCAATGGTAACTTTGATGCCTCTACACCAGCTATAGCATACAATAGCATGGATAATAATTATCTGGTCGTGTGGTCAGGAGAAGATACTTCTGGCTCTCTGGTCGTTAATGAATTGGAAATTTTCGGACAACTCATCAATGCAAACGGGACGCTCTTAAATTCAGAATTTCGTATCAGTGCAATGGACTCTGATGGCAATGCAAATTTTGACGCTACCAATCCTAGTATTACTTACAATCCAGTTGCCAATAACTACTTAGTAACTTGGACAGGAGATCAAAACTCTTTTATCTCAGTCGATAATGAATTTGAAATATTTGGGCAACTGGTCACCAATCTAGGTGCAGAGACTGGACCCGATGATTTTCGCATTAGCGAGATGGGCCCAAATCGTAACGCCAATTTTGATGCTGACAATTCAGCCATTGCCTACAATACCACTGCGAATAACTTTTTGGTAGTATGGGATGGTGATAATGCAACCAACAACAAAAAAGAGGTATTTGGGCAATTGATAGCTGCCGATGCCAATGAGATCGGTAGCAATTTTAAAATTGGCAATCAGGGTCCCGCAACAAATACAGCTTTTGACGCAGAACAACCGAGCCTTTCGTACAATAGTCAGGAAAATAATTACCTGGTGGTATGGCAAGGTGATGATAATGTCGATGGATTAGCTAACGACGAATTCGAGATTTATGGACAACGCATAGGTGCTTCTGGAGGAAAGGTCGGAAGTGATTTTAAAATCAGTGATATGGGCCCCGATGGTAATGAACTTTTTGATGCTACCAATCCAGCTATCGCCTACAACTCAATAGAAAATGACTACTTGGTGGTCTGGCAAGGAGATGACGACAATGAAAGCGTCAACAATGCTTTTGAGATCTATGGACAACGTTTATCTGCCGGTGGACAGGAAATCGGTCAAAATGATTTTAGAATCACTGAAGTAGGAGATAATAGCAATAGCATATTTTTCGCCGAAAAACCATCCATCACCTACGATCCTATTGACAGCATATACTTAGTGGTTTGGGAGGCAGTTGATCAAGTGGACACTGACAATGAAGATGAAGCTTGGGGGCAATTTATAGATCCAGTTGGTATTCAGATTGGTCTCGATGACTTTCGTATTAGTGAGATGGGGACTACTGGTAATACAGGTTTTGAGGTGAATAATGTAAATGTCATTTTCAACACTACTGAAGGTAACTTTCTGGCCGTTTGGGCAGGAGAAGAGGAAGGACTAAATAACGAATTTGAAATCTATGGGCAGCTAGTTGATGCAGCAGGAAATGATCCATGTCCCCAGCAATTGACCGATGCCGACCTCGCTGACCCTGTTCCATCTGGCACATTTCAAGCCAGTCAATCTATCAGTTCTAGTGGATTAATCGAACCAGGAAGCGATGTAATCTTTGATGCGGGTATGGAAATAGATCTACTTCCCAATTTTGAAACAAGACTAGGTGCGCTGTTGGAAGTGCTGATTGGTGGGTGTGAATGAACAATCTCTAAATAATGCAGACCCAGGTGGTCTTCTAGCGAAGGCTGTCGGCAAAGTGCAAGCCCTCAAAGGGCTGAAGCAGCATATCTGTGCCGCACACATAAAATAATCTCGCCGTAAGTAGCTCATCCTTTTGACACAGAGAGACCTCCCAGCACAAATCCGCCATTTCAGATCATTTTTAGTACAAATACGCCATGCTTCACTTGGCGGAAATGTTATAGTAATTGGCGGAATACTGCCAAACTCAGTAAGAGTCTTGCCATACTTTTACATCATCATTAGAAAGAAATCAAAGGGCATGATACGAATATCAAGAACCCCACCTAAATATCAAAAAATGAAGCCGATCGTATTGACAACCCTCTTCGCAATCCTCCTCCTGATTGAATTCGGTTGTACATACGACAACGAGCTCGACCTGATTCCATGTCCAGAAAGCGTCGATTTTCAGATTTCTAACATCATAAACACGGCTTGTGGTGCTGCCCTAGGTCAATTTGAAGTGAACGTTCCTTTTGAAAACACAAACGCAGGTGGTAGCAATGGCTACGGTGGCAACAACAATGGTGCCATAGCTGAATACCAAATCGGAACGAATGGTTTCCAGAGCAATGGTCTCTTTGAAAACCTAGCGGCTGGCACCTACATCGTGACTGCCCGTTTGCGAGAAGGCTGCGAATTCACAGAAAATGTAACGATCGAGAATGCTGAAGGACTGCAAATCAATACCGCGGTAGACAATGAGCAATGCGGCACACCAAACTCTGGAAGAATCTTGGTAGAAACCGTCGGTGCCTCTGGTGCCGTCACCTTCAGCCTCAATGGGCAAGCTATGGGCAGCCAAGGAGTCTTCGAGAATCTAGCCGCTGGAGTGTATGATCTCAACGCCGTTGATGAAGCTGGTTGCAGTGTCACCGAGCAGTTGGAAATTACCGCAGAAATCGATGCGCAACTTGTCTACGATATCGTGGCAAACAATTGCGCGATCACTGCCTGTCATGGAGGGTCACAACTGCCCAACCTTTCCTCCAACCAAAATATTGAAAATCAGCAAAATAGAATATCGGCCAGGGCCGCAGCCCGCACCATGCCTCCTGCTAGTTCGGGCCTGAGCCTCTCTGACGAAGAAATCAAATTAATTCAATGCTGGGCAAACCAGTAGGGGTCACTTAATAATTAAATAGATAAAATAGATAATAGAATGAAACAATTAATTTCGCTATGCCTGATGATCGGCTTTTCGACATCAATACTCGCTCAGCAAACCTATCTCACCAAAGATGGTGAGGTGACCTTTTTCTCCAAAGCACCTCTAGAAGACATCGAAGCAATCAACCATAAAGTCTCGGCAGCCATGGATCTCAGCACTAAGGAGATCATTGTAAAAATGAATATGGTAGATTTCAACTTTGATAAATCGTTGATGCAAGAACACTTCAACGAAAACTACATCGAATCTGAAAAATATCCCACAGGCATCTATCAGGGTACAATGATCACGGATGCAGATCTATCTGTAGATGGAAATTATGTGATCAACACCAGTGGAGAGATCACTATACATGGCGTCACCAAGCCCCTACAGACCGAAGTGCAAATCACTGTAGCCGGCGGAGCTATCGAGGCCAATACGAAATTTAAAATCAAGACAGCCGATCACAAGATCAAGATCCCAAGACTGGTGATCAAGAATATTGCGGAAGTGATTGATGTCACCGCCAACCTCTCATTAACTAGCGTCGATTCGCAAGGCCAATAGAATTACAGATTATGCTTAAATGGATATTTCTTTTCCAGATACTATTTCTGGGAGCCACTTATGGACAGTCAGACCTACTCGACATGCTGGATGAACCGGCAGAAGATCAAGTCACCCTGACCACTGCCACGTTCAAAGGCAGCCGTTTGATCAACGGACACACCTTGATGACACGGAGAGCCAAGACCTTGGAATTTCTCATTGCCCATCGTTTTGGGCTGGTAAACTCAGGTGCGTACGAACTATTCGGGCTCGATAACGCAAACGTGCGTTTCGGGCTCGACTACGGTGTGACTGATCATCTCACGCTTGGTTTTGGCCGAAATTCGTTTGAAAAAACCTACGATGGCTTTGCTAAGATCGCATTGATCAGACAGCAGACCGGGATGCGAAAATATCCCTTATCAATAACAACTTTTTCGAGCATAGCGATCAACACCCTAAGGCCAAACACGGATGAAGTGATCGAATTTTCAGATCGATTGGCCTACACCTTCCAGGCACTGATCGGAAGAAAAATCAGTCCTGCGATCAGTCTGCAAATTATGCCGACTTTGGTCCACTTTAATAAGGTGACTGGCCAACAGAAAAATGATCTAGTGGCCCTCGGCATGGGTGGTCGAATCAAATTGAGCCAGCGCTTCTCGCTAAATACCGAATATTACTATCGCTTTTCGGAAAGAGATCTGAACAACCTGCATGACTCGTTTGCCATCGGTGTTGATCTCGAAACAGGCGGACATGTATTCCAATTTCAATTTACCAACAGCCGATCGATGACTGAAAAAGGATTCATCCGTGAGACCACGGGTGACTACTTCTCGGGCGATATCCATTTTGGATTCAACATTACCAGAAGTTTTTGACGATTCAACTTGCGATGGGAAATAGTGTAAATATCTGATTAGGTCATCAACTAAAATAAAGTAGCCATGAAAATTACAGTGAGAGAAAAAGCCGTACTAGAGCTTATAGCCTACGAAATGACTGCCAAGGAAATAGCCAGTGAGCTTTTTATCAGCCCCAATACGGTATTTAGTCATCGCAAAAAATTGATGAAAAAATTGGAAGCGCGGAATATCGCAGGACTGGTGCGAAGAGGTTTCGAGCAGGGCATTCTCATACTTGATGCACAGTAAATCCAGCGCTCGGATCTAACTATCTATTTTATCGATATTTGCCGAGGATTTTCTTTTATCTCAAAAAACTACAAACCAAATGAAGGCATCATTCATAGTACTGATTCTGGCGATGACCCATCTCCTGTTTGGTCAAAATCTGCCGCAGACAAAACAGCTGAATTCCATTGTACAAGCAAAGAAAAACCGCATCCACAGCGGGGCTGCTTTGAGTTCTGAGTTGTACAGTCTCATCGCTAGCCAAAGCAATGAAAACAGACAGCTGGTGGGATCATTGATCAGTGACCAAGAACTACAATTGTTTAGGCAGAAAAAAATCAGTACACTCGAAGAGCAAGGATCTATTCTCATCAGGATTCATGCTAGTGAGCTATCCGACTTAGCGTCTGATCTGGCGGCTCTTGGATTTGAGGAAACAGCGCGCTCGCAGCGACATCACAGAATTGTGGGTACGTTACCTCTCACGAATCTCCTGAGTCTAGAGAATTTAAAACGTAAAGGACTCATATACGCTGAGCACGTACGCAAACCCCACATCAATGTGGGCTCTGTAACCAGTGAGGCAGATATTGTCATGGGTACCGAAAAGGCCAGAGAGCTCATGTCTGGTATTGATGGCAGCGGGATAAAGATCGGCGTTCTATCCGACACCTATGATGCGCTCGGTGGCGAAGCCGCAGGAATTACCTCCGGAGATCTTCCAAATAATGTAACCGTAGTAGAAGATCTGGTCAATGGGACAGATGAGGGCAGGGCCATGATCGAGCTTATCCATGACATGGCGCCCGGGGCCGAGATTTTGTTTGCCACTGCTTTTGGGGGACAAGAAAATTTTGCAGAAAATATTGACACACTTGCACAGTTGGGGTGCAAAATAATCGTAGACGATGTCTTCTATTTTGCAGAGCCTTTTTTTCAAGACGGCATCGTGGCTGAAAAGGTCAATGAAGTGGTAGCCGAACAAGGTGTCACCTATTTTTCTTCGGCAGGCAATAGTGCCTCAAATTCGTATGAATCAACCACCATTGATTTTTTTTCAAACGATACGATCTCATTCTACGATTTCAATTTCTCTCTTGATTCGGTCGAAGTCCTCAATGAATTTGTCTTGGACTCTGGAGAGATCGTTACACTCGTCTTCCAATGGGATGATCCCTTTTTTGCAAACAATGTCGACACAGATCTAGACCTTTTTATCTTTGACGCAGATCTGAATATCGTCGCACAGTCGATTGCCGACAACATCGCATTTGATAATCCTTTCGAGATTGTTCAATTGCAAAGCGATGCTGACGCAAGCACTTTTTTCATTTTGATTCAATTGTTTACTGGTCCTGAACCCGGCCGTTTAAAGATCATTAACTTCGGGACGGGCGTGCCCCTCGCATTTGATACTCAAAGCCCTACCATAGTAGGGCACGCTGCTGCAGAATCTGCGATTGCCGTTGGCGCTATCCCTTTCTTCAATCCGGTGGTGCCTGAACCATTCACTTCTGCCGGCCCCAGTACCCTTCTTTTTAATGCCGATGGATCTCTCAAAAGCAATATCGAAATTCGCGATAAGCCAGAGATCGCTGCTATCGATGGTACGAACAATACCTTTTTTGGTTTCGACATCGCTGACCCTGATACTTTCCCAAACTTCTTTGGCACCTCGGCAGCAGCACCTCACGCAGCAGCGCTGGGAGCCTTGATCTGCCAGGCAAATCCAAGCAGCACGCCTCAAGAAATAAAACAAATACTGATCGATGGTGCCATCGACATTGACGATCCTGGATTTGATTATTTAACTGGCCATGGTTTAGTCCATGCACTATCAAGTTGTATAATTTCACAATTTGACATCGACCAAGCGCTACTTGTTGATGCATTCACTCCTTCTATCCTGCGCTCGATAACAGCCATCAATCTAGGTGGCTCGGTCACCGCGGATCAGTCTTTTACGTTTCTGGCGGGAGAAGAAATACTGATCAATCCTGGATTTGAAGTCACAGGAGCCATGGAGGCGAATATTAAGACTTGCCCGGAGTAGATCAACGTAATTTCAAATGCAACTTAGAAAGTCGATTAATACAATCCTTACTGATTTAGGCATTAAGGGGCCGGCAAATAATACCGTTCTGAAATAAATAAGTGTGTACCATATTTTCTACTTTGCCTATCCAAACAGCTACTAACTCTAAATGCAATTCAAAAAGTCAATGGATGCACTGCTTCTTGATCTCAGAACTAAACAGAAAATCAATAAAAATCAGAAGGAGGTCATCAAGATGGTCAGGAATGCCAAGGAGCCCATTCTGATTAATCCAACTGTGCTCGTAAAAGGAAGTATTGAGCACTATTATCACTTTATCCACGATTTACTATTTCCGTTGTGTTTGGTTCTTTCCCGGGTCTCTCCAAAATCAACATTTTTAATGCAAGATTTTGGTCCACTTACACAAAG
>CAJQNM010000646.1 GCA_905479665.1 uncultured Saprospiraceae bacterium | reverse complement strand
ATGCATCGACATACTGAAAGTACTTCTCGTTGTCAAAAAACATTTGGGTAACAATGTAGGCAGCCCCTGCATCCACTTTTGCTTTCGTGTAGAGTAAATCAGTCTCGAGACTCGGGCATTCGAAATGTTTTTCTGGGTAACCCGCCACACCGATGCAAAAATCAGTAGCTGCGCCGTTCTCAATGCTGCTGTCTTGGTAGTTGCCACTGTTCATCCCCGCAATTTGACGCACGAGATCTTCGGCAAAGTGGTGGCCATTGGCTTCTGGTACAAACTTATCGTCAAACCTTCGAGCATCCCCTCGCAGTGCAAGCACATTGTTGATGTCCAGAAAATTGAGATCAATCAGTGCATTTTCAGTGTCTTCTTTGCTAAATCCACCACAGATGAGATGAGGCACGGCATCGACTCCATAGCGGTGCATGATCGCAGCACAAATACCGACCGTACCCGGCCGTTTGCGAATGGCAGACTTCTCATAAAATCCATTCTCGTTTTCGGTGTAGATGTACTCTTCTCGATGATAGGTCACATCGACAAAAGGTGGCTTGAACTCCATCAGGGGGTCGAGCACATCAAAAATCGACTGCATGGTACCTCCCTTGAGAGGGGGTAGTACTTCAAAAGAGACCAGGGTCTCCCCTTCGGCATGCTCAAAATACTCAGTAACCTTCATTGGTGGATTGCGTCAATAAGACCGCAAATTTAGTGAATGCCTAAACAAGAGCGCCAATCTCCCTTACTTCTTCTTCTTTCGTTTGAATTTACCTGACTTCCAATCTTTAAAAAATTTCGCCCAGGCGATCGGGTTGAGGATGTGCATTGGCTTCGATTGCCCAATGCTGTAGTAAGACTCCGCTTGTCTACGCAAATAGTAGCCTGTGTTCTCGCCACCATCTGTGACAAGCTCATTGCGCATTTTATCCATCGCGACTGAAGTCAAGTTATCTTCGGCACGCTCTTGCAAATCATCAGGTATATTAAGCGCCAGAAATTCTATTTTAAAATGCTCCCGACTGGGCCAGGGATACACTACCGTCTCGGGAAGATTGAAGGTATCCTGAGTCATTATCTGATAGATGGTGTATCGATTGTCACTGAGCGTATCTGGAATCGTAAATTCTACGGTACCATAGCCTATCGATGAAAAAATAACCACCTCCCCTTTGCGAGCTACGATCGAGAAAAACCCATCGAGATTTGAGTAGGTGCCACGACCCGAACTGTTCAGCAAAATATTGGTATAGGGCAATACCATCAGTTCTCCTTGATCTTCGGTCACGACCAATCCGGAAAACTGTACGATGCTTGAGTCAATCTGTTGAGCTCGCATTGTGATCTGCCAGCCTAGCAGCAGCATCAATGCAAGCAGATATCGTAGGGCAATCTTCATGATAACTTCAAAATTAAGGATTCTTATCCACACCAACGCCAAGCATCGGCCTGAGGTCAGGCAGTGATCACGAGTTTAACCAGACCTTAACAGGCATCATTTCTTAGCGAGAGCGCCTTCCAGAACATCGCTCATCCGATCAACGTAGACAAATTCCAACCCAGTGATGAATTCTTGATTGATCTGAGCAACATCTGCTTGGTTGTCCTGACACATGATGATCTTCTTGATCCCTGCACGTCGAGCCGCCAAAACTTTTTCCTTGATACCTCCCACTTTAAGTACACGACCACGCAGTGTGATCTCACCCGTCATCGCGAGGTACGGTCGTACTTTTTTGCCGGTAAATGCAGATGCCAACGCTGTAAGCATGGTGATTCCAGCCGATGGCCCGTCTTTGGGTATACCCCCTTCTGGGACATGCACGTGCACATCGGTATTTTGAAATTGTTCCGGTTCTATCTTCCATTCTGCGGCATGAGACTTGAGATAGCTCAAGGCTGTCGTAGCAGATTCTTTCATGACATCACCCAGATTGCCCGTGAGCGTCACTTTCCCCTTGCCCGGACTCAGGCTCACTTCGATAAAGAGAATATCACCCCCGACACTCGTCCATGCCAAGCCAATGGCTACTCCAGCCATGGTCGAAGCTCGATACATATCCTTACTGAAAGGTGCCGGTCCGAGTACAGCTTCGAGGTCGTCTGCCGCAATTTTCACTTTCTCCTTGCCCTCCATCGCGACTTGCTTTGCAGTATACCGCATGATACCGGCTAGGCGACGATTTAGATTGCGTACACCTGATTCTTTCGTGTACAGCTGGATGATGTCTTTCAGTGCACTATTGGCAAGCGAGACATGGCTCGCTTTTACTCCATTCTCCTTGCGTTGCTTGGGTATCAGATGCCGCTTTGCGATCATCATCTTTTCTTCCAGTGAGTAGCCGCTGATCTGAATAATTTCCATGCGATCGCGCAACGCAGGTTGCAGCGTAGCAAGTGAATTTGCCGTGGCTATGAACATCACTTTCGAGAGGTCATAGTCGACCTCTAGGTAATTGTCATGAAAGGTGCTGTTCTGTTCTGGATCCAATACCTCCAGCAAAGCCGACGATGGATCTCCTCGAAAATCCTTACCTACTTTATCAATTTCATCCAAGATGAATACGGGATTGGACGAATTGGCCTTTTTGATGCTTTGGATAATCCGGCCCGGCATCGCTCCGATATAGGTCTTGCGGTGTCCACGTATCTCGGACTCATCATGTAGACCACCGAGGCTGAATCGGACAAATTTACGCTTCAGCGCCTTTGCAATGGAGCGCCCCAACGAGGTTTTACCCACTCCCGGAGGTCCGACCAGGCAGATGATCGGAGACTTCATATCTCCCTTTAGCTTCAATACCGAGAGATGCTCTATAATGCGTTCCTTGACATCTTCAAGACCATAGTGATCTTTGTCCAGCACCGAGCGGACACTTTTTAGGTCAAAATTGTCGGCGGTGTACTTATTCCAAGGCAGATCGACCATCAAGTCGAGATAATTCAGCAGCACAGAGAATTCTGCTACCTGTGGGTTCATGCGGCGAAGACGTGTGATTTCTTTATCAAACGCTTTTTGAATGTCTTCACCCCAATCCTTATTTTTGGCCTTCGCCTCCAGCTCCTTGATTTCCTCTTGCTGCGGATTTTGCCCAAGTTCATCTTGAATCGTGCGCAACTGCTGATTGAGGAAATAGTCCCGCTGCTGTTTTTCGATGTCTCCGCGTACCTTGTTATCGATTTCGTCCTTAAGCTCGAGAATTTGCATCTCTTTATTCATGTGGCTTAAGATGATTTGTGCCTTATCAATAAGGTTTCCTTTTTCCAGAATACCTTGCTTTTCAGCCACCGATATTGCTAAGTTACTGGCGATAAAATCCAGTAAGAAAACATTGTTGTCAATATTATTGAGCATCACCGAAGCCTCGGAAGGGATGTGCGGAGATAATCGAATAATACTTGCCGCCAAGTCGCGAACGGTGCTGATCAATGCGTTAAACTGCATATCATTTTCCACGGGAGCATAGTCTAAGTCTGTGATGCTTCCTTGGAGAAAAGGGTCTTCGGTCACTACCGAATCAAGCCCAAACCGTTTACGCCCGCGCAAAATCGTAGTGGTCGTCCCATCTGGCATTTTGATCAACTTGAGTATGCGCGCCAGGGTACCGGTCTCGTACAGGTCATCTCGGCCGGGATCTTCTACGGAAGAATTGCGTTGTGATAATACCGCCACTAACTTATCTCCTTCATCATGAGCGTTCCGCACAGCTTTGATCGAGCGGTCTCGACCGATGGTGATGGGTATAATGATACCAGGGAATAAGACCGTATTTTTTAGAGCGAGGATGGGCAACTGATCGGGAAGGACCAAGTCCTTCAGATCTTCATCGTTATCGTCGTCAAGGGGCATGATCGGCAACATACCGCGATCTTGATGCTCCAGCGTTTTCATTGATTCAAACATAAATTCGTACGTCGTGTATTGTCATCCTGGCAGTTTACTTAGCCAGTATAGTTGTAAGGGCGTATTGCAATACCTGTGCCATGCGCTATTTCTATGCCATAACGCTTAGACTTGATGCTATATAGACCGCTGAGCTTGCCAAAAAGTCAGGCAACTGACTCCGCTTCCAAAATTTCTTCGCCATCCGCGACCAGAAAATCATCAATGGGCTCATCGATCTCCACTTTGAGATTGTCAATGATGAAGGTCTGGCGCTGAGGCGTATTTTTTCCCATATAGTAGGAGAGAACATCTTCCACATTGGTCTCCGGATCGAGATATACCTGCTCAAGATGAATATCTTCTCCAATGAAATCACCAAACTCATCAGGGGAGATTTCTCCAAGACCCTTAAATCGGGTGATCTCCGGTTTGCCACGCAGTGCTGCAATCGCAGCTCGCTTCTCCTGTGCGTTGTAGCAGTAGTGGGTGTCCTTCTTATCGCGTAACCGAAAAAGAGGTGTTTCTAAAATGTAGAGGTGCCCCTCCCGGACTAAATCCGGAAAGAACTGCACAAAGAAGGTGAGTAAAAGCAATCGAATGTGCATGCCATCGACATCGGCATCGGTGGCAATGATGACCTGGTTGTAGCGCAGACCTTCCAGACCGTCTTCGATATTTAAGGCATGTTGCAAGAGATTGAATTCTTCATTTTGATACACGATTTTTTTGGTCATGCCATAGCAGTTGAGCGGTTTCCCGCGCAAACTAAACACTGCCTGACTCTGCACATTTCGCGCTTTGGTGATCGATCCGCTGGCGGAATCGCCCTCGGTGATAAAAACCATGGTCTTTAGTCGATCTTCCTCTGGCTTCTTTTTTGAATTGAGATGCACGTGGCAATCACGCAATTTCTTGTTGTGCAGGTTTGCTTTTTTTGCTCGGTCGTTGGCCAGTTTCTTAATCCCGGCAATTTCCTTACGCTCTCTTTGCGATTGCAGGATGCGTGCCTCTAATTTCTCTGCGATATCCTTTTCACGATGCAGAAAGTTACTGAGTTGTTCCTTTAAGAATGTACCGATAAAGGTATTTACCGTTGGGCCATCGGGCCCGACAGCCATACTGCCCAGTTTTGTTTTCGTCTGTGACTCAAAAACCGGCTCTTCTACCCGGACACTGATCGCTGCAATTATCGAACTGCGGATGTCTTTGTTGTCAAATTTCCTTTTACTATAAAACTCTTTAATCGTTTTAGCGATAGCGTCCTTGTACGCATTGAGATGAGTACCTCCTTGTGTAGTGTATTGCCCATTGACAAAAGAATAATACTGTTCGCCGTAGTGATTGCCATGCGTGAGTGCCACCTCGATGTCATCCCCTTTCAGATGAATGATGGGATAGCGCAACACTTCGGTCTGGGTCTTGTGCTCCAGCAAATCCAGAAGACCATTGCGTGAGACAATTGTCTTACCGTTAAAACGCAGTTTGAGCCCTGTATTCAGGTAGGCATAATTCCAAAGTTGTCTTTCGACGTGCTCGCTCAGATACCGATAATTAGTAAATATTTCGGGGTCTGGCTGAAAGAAAACCTCGGTGCCATTCTCTTCTTTCGACTTGACAATTCTAGACTCCCTGGTCATCGCTCCTTGCTCAAACTCAGCCGTTTTTGCCTTTCCTTCGCGATACGCCGAAACCTTAAAATAATGAGACAAGGCATTGACCGCCTTGGTA
>CAJQNM010000645.1 GCA_905479665.1 uncultured Saprospiraceae bacterium | reverse complement strand
CAGGCATGGCAGCATTACCTAGTGGCGTCTATGCCATCACCCTAAATCCAGAGGGCAGCGCCGATTGTGGTATGACTTCTTCGTTTGAAGATCTCACCCTGTTGGATGACTTTAGCGCGTTTCCAAACCCCGTTCGGGAAGAGCTCGCTCTGGAATGGAGCAGCACCCACAGAGGTGATGCGACTATACGACTGGTCTCAGCCACTGGCCAGTTATTGCAGCGTCAGAAAGTGCCTCTGGGTGGCAATCAGAAACACTCTTTGGAGATGGCTGGTCTTCCTGCTGGTCTCTACTTTGTCGGCCTGCAAACGGAAATCGGCCAGCAATGGACGCGCGTACTGAAAGAATAAAAGTAGTCTAACTTAATAGTCTTCTACTGGGTTGATCATGGAGAGACCAAGTAGATGCTTTTCATCTACATTGATTTTTCCCCACGATAGAAATCCACCGGAAGCTTTTGCAACGTGCTCAGCAAAGGTGATAAGGCTCTCATAGAGACGACTCGCCACCATACGATTCTCTATCTTAGGAAAAACCTCGTTTAAGTTTGCTAATTCTCCTGAGATCGCTTCGTTTCGGGCTTTCGCATCACCCTGGTAGCGATCTATGGCAGTCGCAAGCTTTTCATTAAATTCTTCTCCCACATCCTGATAAAACTCCTTTAGTCCATCAGGGAGCGAATAGCTCCGTATTTGAGTCACCTTGGCAGCCCAATCTTTTTCTTTTTGATCAATCTCTCCATCTGCCCCAGCCAATAGCACGGTGATCAAAACCACTGCATCTTTCAGCTGGTTGTATTCCTGGTCGTTAAGTCCACTTAATTCCTGAGTCACTTTTTCTGATTTAGAGTAAGCCACAAAAATATCAAAAGATCATGCTTGGTCAAGGAGGATGTTGAACGGAAATCGTAAAAGACAAAACAAGTGAGATACCGATTGGTTACAGCTTGGGTGGAGGCTCGTCACAAGTATAGACTATTGAGTACATTCGCTCGTCCTAAAAACTTCCATGACTGTACTCATGTATCACCTTCCAAAACTGATCTTTGCCGTTATTGCTTTTACCTCCTGCCTTGCTTTCTTTGCAAGCTGCAATGGAGGTGACAGTACGGGCGCCCAGGAAGAGGTGAGCGTGGCACCGCTTGTAGATACGATCTTCTACAAGGTCATGGTCGATAACCTTCGCATGAGAGATGCACCTAACCTACAAGCGGAAACTCTTACTTTATTGCCCCAAGGTGTAATCGTTCGCACTTGGGGAGAACGCTCACTTCGTGAGGACGAGATTCGATTGCGTGGTACAATACGACGGGATTTTTGGTATCGGGCCCGGTACCAGGAGCAAGATGGTTGGATATTCGGGGGTGCACTTGACAAAGTAAGTGACGATCCAGCAAGTAACTCATTGATCATTCCGGAACGACAGTTTGGTCCCGTACTTGCCACCGACTCCGAAATAGATGTTATAAACCGTCTCGGCAAAGAAAACGTGACCCGAACACAGGTTTCGATCGGGGAAGGTGAGTCCGTCGCGGGGACTATCATTTTTCCGGGCACGAGTCGAGAAGTAACGCTCCTCTGGACGGAGCAAAATTTTGAGGATTTGCATGAAGCCAGATCTCAAAGAGCGGATGCTCCCTGGGCGACCGATTTAGGAATTAAGATCGGATCTTCGCTCAAGCAAGTCGAGAAAATAAATGGAAGACCTTTTCGCCTGAGCGGTTTTCAGTGGGACTACGCCGGAACCACAACTGGATGGAATCAAGGTAAGATATCAGAATCTATGGTACTTGTCTTTGCGGAGCCAGAGCGTTTTCACTCCGACCTGATCGGAGATCAGATGATCGACTCCGACAACGCGCGCATGCAGCGAGCAAATCCAAGGGTAAGCATGCTACGGGTTCTCTTTTAGTGCCTACTTGGAGCGAAACCGGTATCCTACCCCAATACGCAATCGGTGATGGAGATTTCGGTCAGACTCATTAGAGGGTTGCGATACTTCATAGTTGAGATGATGTCGCTTGGCCACAGAAAACCGTAGGTCAACATAGAAATGACGCTGAAATCGATAGCCTAATCCTGCTGAGTAAGAGAAATTTGACTGGCGATAGATCTCTTGGGGTGATATGGAGCTGAGTGCAAATAGAGGTGCAGCAATGGAATTACTAGTAATGAGAGGGGCAAGCTCAGGATTGGCTACAGCTCCTATCCAATGGACGCCAAGGTTTGCATCCCAACGTGGAGAAAGACGATACGACATGTAGAGGGGTACTTCGAGAAAATGGAACTTGTCTCCATCTCGGTCAGAGAGCAACATCCGTGTATTCGAAGATCTTTCCTCTTCCGCGACACTGCTGGCGTCTTCCGTATCGGCTGAAAAGTATATTTGATCCTGAGCAAGGGAGGCTTCGCTTGCATAGATCGTTTGTCTGGTGGTCAGTTTCCAATAGGCTAGACCTGTGGAAAGACTCAGCCTGCGGCTCATATTGAGTTGCAACTCCAGACCTCCTCCAGCATTTATCTGCGAAAGCCCAAAACCGGAGAGTAGATCTGCGCGTGCTGCAACGTCCAGATAGGGCTTAAATTTCTGCTCAGAAAGCTTAATGGTTGAAACGATACTATTAAGCGCTTGGATATCAACTGCCTGATCTGCACCTACTGGTTCTTCAAAAGGCAAGCTTGGGATTGGCTCCAAGACCGTAAAGCCCTCTCGAATGAGCTTCATTCTACTCTCGCTGCTCAGAATTTCTTGTTTCTCCGATATGGCGGGAGCAATTTCCTCGCGGACTTGGGTTCCATCGTTTTTGTCACTTAGATGCCCTTCTGGTGTGCCAGCATAAGATGTTCCTTCCGTCACGGGAGGCTGTGCAGAGGAAGCATTCGTGGAGCGTATCACACTTGTAAGTTCTGGATCGCCACCTGCCTTCGCTGCGTTGCCTTGTTTTTGCAATGCTCGTCCTGGCAGCCTAGCAATCGCTTCATTTGCTTGTTCCGATTGATCCTTCTCCAGCCCTTTTTCAGAGGCCGCAAAACCTTTCGCATCTGGATCAATTTGAGTGGAGATTGCACCTTCTTTAGATAATGATTCTGCAGGTAACAAATTTGCATCGGTCAGTAGAATATCGTCCTTCACACCCATGATTTCCTCCTTCGTCGCAGGATCAGACCAGTCTTGCAAAGCGGCAACCCCTCCTACTCCTAGGATCAGGAGACCTCCCAGCAACCACCAGACAAGAGCCTTGCGACGGCGCCGTGGCATTTCAAGGTCGAGGATCTCCTGCATCTGTTCCCAGCCCGCATCCACTACGCTTCCCGAGATGTTGATCCTATCCTTTCCTTCCGACATGGGACTTATTTTGTTGTGCAATCATTTCTTTTAATTTTTGGCGTGCATTGGAGAGGTGCCATTTTGATGTGTTGTCACTGATCTTCAGATTCTCTCCTATTTCTCGATGATTAAATCCCTCAATGGCATAAAGTTTAAAGACCTCTCGACTCGCGTCCGGCAGACGGTCAACCAAAAGAAGGAGGTCCTCAAAGTACAGCTCGGGTAAAATCGATTCTTTCTCCTTTCGCTCAAATTCATCAAAGACCATAAACTGAATGTACTTTGATTCTTTCCTAAAGTGATCGGACATGGCATGGTAAACTATGCGCCGTATCCACCCCTGAAAGGATCCCTTGTGCCTGAAGGATCCAATGTTTTTGAAGACCTTCAAAAAACCATCATTGCAAATTGTCATCGCCTTCTCTTCATCCCGAGTGTATCGCATGATCATTCGCATCATCACTGGAAAGTGCGCACGGTAGAGGGCCTCCTGTGCGCGCCTTTTATTAGCGACACAGCCCTTGATCAGCTCTTCATCCGTGTATGTTCGCACCACTGGTTTCTTCAAATATCTCGACTTCTATGCCT
>CAJQNM010000644.1 GCA_905479665.1 uncultured Saprospiraceae bacterium | reverse complement strand
TTGGCTCGCTAGCTTATTTTGGTTGCAGACGAGCCAAAAAACGCAGAAATAGCCGAGCTATATCGAGTATTTTTGGTGAAGTATGCGGGCAAAAGAAGCCGCGAACGAATCAGAGTTAGTATTTCAACAGCCTCCTAGGAGTCTATCCGGTGCACTCTGACTGAAAGAAATTTAGGCGGGCTAGCGTTTCCAACGATCGAGCGAAATCGATTGCTTGCTGGTACTTTGTAGTCGTACCAGTAGACAAATGCCTGATTGACGAAGACAAAATAACGTTGCCCTCGGCGCCTTACAGTAATGGTATTGATCCGATCATTGAGTTTGTTAAAGTTCTTTTGTTGATACATAGTACCCCAGACACGTTTGCCACTTCCGATCACAAAGGTTTTACTCCCATTGTACGCGATGTACATCTCATCCTCGATGTCCGTCCCGCCCCAGGCGAAGCCCATCCATGATGGGTTGTTATCAATATCGATCGTTGCTTCAAGCTCAAAATCGATGCTAAGTGGTATACCAAGACTGGTCTCAAAATCCGGCACATTTGAGATCGATATGACCGTATCAGAAACGGTACGATCGTAGATGTCTTTGATTTTCACCCAATCTGGTTCGGCTGCGTCTTCATTAAAAAGCTCCTCGATATAATAGGCTCTACGCTCCTCCGTGTAGTTGATCACTGCCGAAAGCTCGTCGGGGATGGGACTGCCTCGCATTCTGCTGGCCCATTCGCCATTGCTCAATAGGTCATTTCTGTGCCGACGATCGAGTTCACAATGTCCTAATTCGTGAAATATGAGGCCTTCTCTTTCTTCATCCGTGAGATCATCCCAAAAGAGCTTTTCGATTTCTATTTCATGATTGCCCCGACATACTCCCGAAGACTCTGTTTGAGCTGCCTTGCGAAAGACTATCGACAATCCGGTATCCGCAAAGTCAATTTCGATTCCTCTTTGCGCTGCCTGATCCACAAAACGATCGACGTAAGGTTGAAAATCAATGGCTACATCATAGGTGGGTTCATCCTTGCCACAACTGCAGAGAATTGCTATCGTCAGGATGAGGTAACACATACGTGACAGCTGGTTCATGACCATCAAATATACGGTAAATGGAAGTTGGACTTCGAAATTCTACTGGCAACCCAGCTCCTTGCGAGATTGTTCGTCCGCATTGGGAAAACAATTGTTCGAAGGCAACGAAGTTGGCATGAAGCGCAGCACATCATTGTCCTGCAAGCCAAATTCTAAGAAATTCACTAAGTCGGCTTTTTCTTGATCGGTAAGACCCAATGGCTTAAAATCCCGAGCAACTAGATCAGACGATACACGTGGATTTTCCGGTATTCCTTGGTCAAAATACTCAACCACCTCTTCCAGCGACCGCTTGCTGCTGCCGTGGAAATAAAATGAAGTGCCTTGCAAGTTGTAAAGCGTCGGAACCTTGAATTTGTAGAGATCCTCGTCCAGTCCTGTAAATCCAGCGCGCCCTAAATTTTTCTTCATCGTTTTCTCATTTTCCTGAAATGAGACGGACTGATCTAGGTCATTGACTCCTAGCGCAAAGAACTTAGTTGCACTTAATGCAGTGCCGGTGTGACAACTGGAGCAATTTCCTTTGGTAAAAAACACCATTGCTCCTCTTTTCTCACTCACAGACATTGCTTGCATATCCCCGCGCAACCAATCTTGGAAAGGAGCCTTGGACGTGGTCAACGTGCGCAAATATGCAGATATCGCTAAGCTAACCGTCAAATTTGAGTACCTATCCGCTTCGGCCACATCTGGAAATGCCGAGTCAAAATATTCCTTATAATTAAGGTCTTCAGCCAGCTCAGGCGTCATCAACATGCGATGTATATTCAGACCTTCTATATTTTGGGTCTCCAAGCCTTGGTAACCTAGATGATTTAGCTCGGTGGCTTCGTCAATTACTCCCCAAACATCTTCGGTACCCTCGTTTGCCCCTGCACTGCCAAAAGAGCCATTCCAGAGGGTGTTTTCTGCAGAGTAGGCTACATTCAATACAGTCAGTGGCCGAATGCCCTGAACATCCATATCGCCTTCCTCATATGCCGAGTGCTTGACCCTTGCTTCTCCCAAGTAACCAATGCCTTCGCCTCCTTCACCGATTCCTTGCATGCGACCAGGTTTAAAATCGGCCAAGGGTACATGGCAGCTTGAGCAGCTATAGGACTGCAGCCCCTCCTCCTTTTTAGGTACGGTGCCCAGGCCCGTTTCAAAAAAGAGAAAAGATCCCAACTCGACTTTCATTTCCGTAAGAGGATTGAGGGGATCTTGTGGCAAGCTTGCTAGATCAGTATACTCACCGAGCACAAAGTGATCGAGCCTGCCAGCAGGAGCTGCCTGCTTTATCACATTTTGCAGGGACAAATCCAATTGGTCTCCTTCAATCGTATCTGAGGTACAACTGACGGCAACCAATGAAATGCAAGCAAGCAATGAGTAGAATCTCGTCATGTAAGAATTTAGTAAATAAAAGCACACGAAATTAGCCCTTTTTAGATTCAAAATTATGATCCAGTCTCTAATATTTTTTTTATTGATATGTGATTTAACATATCTGTGTCTATTGGAGTCGATCTGCAACTTCGATTTGTATAACTTTGTCTGAGAAATGCAGCCTAGTCCAATGACAAGATCTCAACATAAAAGAAGCTCAGCTTCGCTATTTTCCATAATATTGTTGGCACTTTGTGTAATAATGATGCATTGCACGACAGATATGGTAGAAGCTCCCGATGAGTGTGTGTTGATCCCTGATTATCAAGGTGACGTGAAACCAATTATTAATAGCACCTGCACTTTTAGCGGCTGTCATGATGGAGCTAGTGGAGTTGGCAATTTCAAAACCTACTTAGGCATGAAAAGAAATCTAGACAACGGAACATTTCGAACAGAAGTCCTCGAAACACGTACCATGCCACAGGGCTCTATGCTTGACGAAAATCAATATGAAATACTACGCTGCTGGGCAGAAAATAATTATGCAGAAAATTAATTTTATCCTTACCGCTGGGATCATTTTACTGCTATGCGCTGAAGGCATAGCTCAAACCCAGTATCCGATTTTTAATGATCGAAAAATCATTAATTCGTTTTCAACAGAAACGTTGGAAAAGGGCATGTTGGATTTTCGAGTAGCACACAGATTTGGCGATATGTTTGGCGACGCCGGAGGATGGCCAACGTTTTATGGCTTGGAAAATGCCAGCGATGTCATGATCGGTTTTGACTACGGCATTACGGATCATTTATTAGCAGGCCTAAATCGCACCAAAGGATCTGGCGCACTGAGGCAATTGGTCAATACATATCTGAAGTATCAACTTGCTGGCCAAAATGATACTCGGCCAGACGCACTTTCTATTGCTATTTTAGGTATGACCACCATTTCTACGCAGCAACAAAGTGAAGAGCCCACTTCAATAAATAGTTTCCCCAAATTTGCTCACCGGATGGCGTATCATTTTCAAATGATGGCCGCAAAAA
>CAJQNM010000643.1 GCA_905479665.1 uncultured Saprospiraceae bacterium | reverse complement strand
GGGTGGCTGGTGTGGCTATGCGTTGCTAGCTATGGTATATCAAGTTACCGCGATTTCCAGATTTCGATCTAGTCCGATTTCGATGATCTTACGTAGTGTTCGTAGTTCTATATCTGATCTATTGTTCTCTATTCTTGATATATAATTCTTGGTTGTTCCAGATCGGATCGCTAATTGTTCTTGAGTTAGGCCAGCATCTAGTCGAGCTTCTCTAAGTAGCTTGCCTATGTAGTATCTTCGGTTGGCTTTTTCATCCAGCATGCTGTTCTCATAGAGGACTATGGGGTCCAAATCAAGATAGGTTTCAAAAGTGCGGCCGTCTGGGGTTGAAATCTTTCTTGCAATATGGGGCCAGGAAAGAGTTCCATCAATCAGTTGCACTTTTCTTAGTTCACGGAGTTTGGTTAGGGGATAGTCAAAATCTCCCTCTTGAGTTTTCCAGGTTTGGAAGAGTTGCTCGAAATCAATTATGCGGTACTCTCCATTGTTGAAGGCACAGTGAATCTTGAATCCTTTGACTTTATTGATCTTAATGATTCTTGGGATCCTTCTATATTTCCTCATCATCTTTATTTCTTAAGTTCATTCCAGATAGCCTCTAGATTTCCGCGATTCTCGACCGCCCAATCCAGTATCACATTCTTCTTATTAGCTGGTAAAGATCCCTCCAGTATTACTCCAGTCTCTATCGCAATCAATGCATCGTACTCTGCAATTTTTGCATCGAAATGAGGTGGATTATGATCTCGGAAGTACAGTTCGATCTTTACTCCATCAACAATGTAATAAGTGGGGGCGTATCCTATTTAGGTAACTAAGGTACGATTTTGTCGAATGTCTATCAAGCCTGGAGGAGTCTCTCTATTCTCTTTCGCTTAAAAGAGTGTTGCACCACGGTATCGAAATAAATCTTCGATCCCTCACATTCAAAAAGCAATCGTCGTGAAAGACTGCCAAATAAAGGGAATCCTCCGCCCAGTAAGACCGGAATCACCGTAATAATCATCGCATCAATCAGGTCCTCCTGTAGGAAACTCTGAATTAATTTCCCGCCATCGATGTAGAGACGATAATGACCTCGCTGATGAATTTCGGCGACGATCTCCGGAACGGTCCCTTGGAGTAATTCCACCTTGCCTTCATACTTCTTGGGTATTTCAGACAGGGTGCGACTCAGCACAAAGACTGGTTTCTGATAAGGCCAGTCGATGTCGAAAGAACAAACTTTTTCAAAGGTCGCTCTGCCCATGACAAGTGCGTCAATCTCAGCAGTAAATGCTAGGTATCCTGTATCGATTTCATTAATCTCAGGAAAGGTATCCAACCAGTCGATTCCGCCATTTTCATCTGCGATGTACCCATCTAAGCTCGTCGCAATAAAGACGCTGTTCTTCTTTTCCATCCGTTAATTCTTGTGAACATGCAATATCCCTCGCAAACTTAAAATGAATTCCTTTGGTAGGCTGTCTATTATAATTCCTGGGCAAATTCATTTCCTAAAACATGAATGGTGGTTTGCAAATTTCCTTCGATTGGCTCCCCATCTGCGCCCTTCAGTTGATACTGAATGGTCATGCCATCGACCGGAGTAATTTCTGGTATCGAAAGAAGTACCGTGCGCTTATCTGCGTTCAATCGACTTGCCGAAACGGTCAGGGTTTTCTTGTCGTAGCGATCGGAACCATATTTCTTACTGCGTTTTAAGTTCCAGGTATTGATCTGAAAACTTGTCAGACTCTCTGCAACCTCCTTGTCTAGATCATCGGCAAAGCGCAGGATCATTCCACCAGCATGTGCCTCCCACTCTAGAGGAACAGAAATTGGTTTTCCTGTATACCGTATGCGATACAAGCCTCCACCCAGCATCAATTGAGAGGTACCCCAGGCAGACATTCCGCAGGCATAGAGCTGGCCATCTTCGGGATTAAAGCGTCCTCGCATCACACCCGTGAGAAACTTAATCCCTGGCAAATCAATCACACCACCCTGCTCCTGCCCATTGACATCTTGCTGCACGACCCACTGAATCTTCCCGTAGCCATACGAGAGGCTTAGCAACCCACCATTCAGCGGCCCCCACTCCTTGCTCTCTACCCAAAGCAATTCGGAAGGTGATCGATCAAACTCCATATCGACCCAAACCATGGGTGGCTCCATACCTGCCCGACTGCTATCTGCTGGCGGATCGTAGCCCCACATGTTGCCATAAAATTTTGCGCCGCCGCTGATGTCCACCCGATTGATGCGATTCATTGGGTTCCAATAGCCTTGTTGGTCGGTGACAAAAAATGTTCCATCGGGATTCAAGCACACACCATTAGCTGCTCTAAATCCAGTCGCCACAATGTCGGTTTGCGCTCCATCACTACTGACCTTGATCAGGGTACCATGTTGGGGAATGAGTGATTCTCTGGCATGGCGACCAGATTTGGCATAATATAAATTGCCCTGCTCATCAGCCTGCAGACCCATCGCAAATTCATGAAAATGATCAGTGACCTGATGGTCATGATTAAAACTCTCGTAATAATCAGTTTCGCCATCGCCATTTAGATCACGCAATAAAACCACTTGATCACGACAAGCAACAAATATTTTTTCATCAATGATCTTTAGGCCCAGCGGCTGAAACAAACCAGATCCAATCCTCTTCCACTTTAGTGAATTGCCCCCATCGGTTAATCCACTAATCAACCAAATGTCACCGTCGGTTGCACATGCGGCAGCAAGATTGGCATCCGCAAAAAAATCGATGCCACTCAATTTCATGCGACACTTCCAGGGATTGTCAAAAGGAGGAGTCAGTTGATCTATGGCAAATGTTTTCTCATCTGATCCGACGGTGATGGTTGTTTCTATTTCTTGCGGATAGTGGGCCGGTCCGCCTTTCGTGTAGACGGATAGGTCTGCTGGCAGGCTTGATTTTTTTGCCGTCGCCTCAACATCCTCATAATCCTCGGCGCCAATACATATTTTAATTCGTGCACTAGATGCATTTTTACCTTGCATCACCCAAAACCCATCTTCTTGTACGAGGCCAGCACCAGCTCCAATCATGGCCACCTGGTACTTAATCGGCGCAATGCGCATTTTCAGGCGGGGCGAAGGTCGTTTGATATTTAAGGTGCGCGTGAATAAAACCTGATCTTCTAATTTTTCCTGACCAAGTTTTTCCAATACCTCTGCATCACCCACGGCATAGGAAATAATCACTTCATCACCATGGTAATATAGACCACGATAGTTTGCCCAGGCTTTGGGTAATGGTCCAAAGGCTCTGCCATCCCGTGCCCGGAAGCGCGGATCAACAAAAGAACCCGTTGCGGGATTTGCCCAAGCGGGTTCTACCGGGGTTTCGAAATGTAATTTGCCGATGGTGCGGGGATAGGTCTCGTGCCGATCATTGAGCAAGATGGCATCCCAATCGATAAACCCTTCACCAGTCCAGCCTCCTGCTACACGCATGAGATCATGATCAAAAATCATCCAGGAGGTGCCAGCTGCAACTCCTCCATCACCTTCATCGAGACGCACTGCTATCCCTTTGTAGGCAAAATTATTCTTGCTATAGTCCTCATCGGGAAAAGGAGATGGTCCGGGTGAGTGATATCGTTCTGGCCCAGTTTCCGCATCCACGAGTTCGTAGGTGTTGATGAAGAAATTGCCGTAATCCATATCAGACCAGGGGTGGTAAGGTTTTGTGGCCGGCCCCACCGAATCCCCCTGGGGAAGCCCTCTCAAGTAATTATTATTTACCTCGGCAAATTCTGCAGGATTTTCTTCTTTGATAAATTTTTGACGGATGTAGTGGATGACATCATATTTTTCGCGTGGAGTAAGATGCATTTGTGGAGGCATAGAGCCGTACCCCCGAGTTACGGTCTGATACATGGCATAGGGATCTGAGCCAACTTTCATTGTGTCTTGCCAAAATTTACTGGCTAGTGGGATCGATCCTTCCACTTCCACATTGCCGTGGCAATTGATGCAATTTCGGTTGTACGTGCGACCTCCACGTTTTATCGCATCGTCGTCCAGAGCCTCAATTATTCCGGCATGATCAAGCGCTATTTCTAGAGGAGATAGCGACGACTCTGGCATGAGAAAATCAACGTCTGATAGGCTGTGATCGGAGTGATCAGATTGACAGGCTGAAAGCAGAAATGCTAGTCCGGCCAGCAAGAGCCCGTGTCTCAGCCTGATTACTTTTTGAAATCTCAGAAGTGAATCCATATACTCTAAAATGGAAATTTCTTAGGTAACGACGGTGGTTTTCTGAGAGTGATTCCTTTTCCACACCGGAAATGATCCGGTGGCGAGGCAGTCTGCACTCCTCTCTTTCCTCGTGAAGCCTTCCTCCTTTTCCTCATTTCCTCATTTTTCCTCCTTTTCCTCATTTTCCTCCTTTTCCTCTTTTCCCCATTTTCCTATTTGAGATGGACACCGCCGCATTGGATCCGGTCGTGGCTACCTCTAACTTCGCAAAAGCCGGAATGGATCCGGCAGCGTGGCAGTCTGCATTCCTCTCTTTCCTCGCGAAGCATTCCTCCTTTTCCTCCTTTTCCTCATTTTTCTCCTTCTTCTCCTTCTTCTCCTTCTTCTCCTTCTAATACCCTTTTCCCCTTCTCACAAACACGACCGTGCATCGCCCGATGATTTTTCATAACTTAAAACACATGCAGCCTCGTCAATTGCTATACTCGGTGTTTCTCTTGTGCAATCTTACTGTACTTTCTGCCCAACGGCCCACCGTTGAAGATTTTACCATGAGTGGGGACACGTACCTGACCGACGAGGAGTGCTTTCGGCTCACAGATGAATTTGACTACTCTTCCGGCTCAATCTGGTACAAAGTCCCAATTGATCTACGTAGTGCATTTTCCATACGGCTATCGATCATGGCCGGATGTCAGGATGCAGTTGGAGCAGATGGGATGGTGTTTGCCTTTACCCCGAGAGCCAACGTGACGGGATACCGTGGTGAGGGAATTGGATATTCCGGTCTCTCCCCGTCTGTCGGCATCGAAATTGACACCTGGCTCAACGAGCATCTGGGGGATCCGATCGAAGACCACATTTCCATCATGCTCAATGGTCGTGTAGGACATTGGAATGATCTGGTCGGGCCTGTCAAGATTCCCAATATCGAGGATTGTGAGCGCCATGGTTTCTACGTCAATTGGGATCCCGGATCTCAAAAGCTGAGCGTGGAGATCGATGGTGTGGAGGTAATTTCTGGCCAGATTGATTTAATCAATAAGGTTTTTGGTGGCCGATCCATGGTTTATTGGGGTATGACCGCAGCCACCGGTCGCTACAATAATATTCATGAAGTTTGCTTTGATCGTATCGCATCTCTACCTGGAATGGGGCCCTCTAATTTGGTGGATTGAAAGTGACCTACGACAAGTACTACCAGACGGAAAATCTATTTGGATTGCCGTATCCCGAATTGATGGATTTCTTTGCGGATCAACCAAAGACGACAAGGGTTTTGGACTTAGGTTGCGGCCAGGGAAGAGATGCCATTCCAATCGCGAGACTGGGATTTGAGGTGACCGGAATGGATCGCTCGCAAGTGGGCATCGATCAAATGATGCAGGTCGCCAGGATCGAAAATTTGCCATTGACTGGTATAACTTCCGACATCTATGAAATTGAGGACCTTGCCGAATATGATTTCATTTTACTTGACAGCATGTTTCATTTCACAAAAAACGACCGAAATCGAGAAGTCAAGTTTATTCAGAAAATAATTGCAAAAATTAAAGATGGATGTCATATTATTTTCTGTATTCAGGACACAGGAAAAAAGGTGAAAATTTTGAACCAAACAGTTGACTCAAATGAAAAGCTAGAACGTCTTGCCGACAGAACATTTATTTATACGTTTGAAGACAATGAAACCGGGCATCGATCTACTTCTGACTATCGTATGATCGTGGTGAGGAAATAAAAAAGATAATCAAGGCCCCGAATAAATAATTAATTCAATTTTAGCTACTTAAACTTCACTAAGAGGCTGTTGAATACTGGCTCGATTTGGCTCGCTAGCTTATTTTGCTTGCAGACGAGCCAAAAAACGCAGAAATAGCCGAGCTATATCGAGTATTTTTGGTGAAGTATGCGGGCAAAAGAAGCCGCGAACGAATCAGAGTTAGTATTTCAACAGCCTCCTAAGTTAGAATTGGCTCCGCTCCGCAGAGTCTCGCGACTTTCGAGAGTCGCGGACCGGGAGTCTTTTGGCGGTACAGCGGGATGACAAAAGCTTCTCGAGTCACCAGCGATAGTTTGATCAAGTCTTCGATTTGAATATTGGGCCACACCCACACTCTTCCCATCCCGAGCGGAGTCGAGGGAACTATTGGCTTGGTACCCGGTGCATTCAGACAAACTCCGAGTAAATTATGCATCTAAGATTTCAATCCAATAGTTCTCTCCGCGTCACTCACCCTGCGGGATTCGCTTGGTCGAGATGGGAAGGGTGTGTGGAACATCTGATTTGTCATCTTATCTTCATTGAGTACCGTGGGCCTCTTCTAATTGTCGAGATGGGAAGGGTGTGAGGAACATCTGATTTGTCATCTTATCTTCTTTTGAGGAAAGCGGACCTCTTCTAAATTTCGGGATGGGAAAAGGTGATCGAAGGTGGAACACTGGGTTAATAAATGAATAGAGCGGCGGAGCCAATTAATATTCCACTACTCCCCTAAATAGGTGATTTTTCAATATCACCAATATGGGTGATGTGTACAATATCTGACCGTGCGAGTTTTGCATTATTCTTTAAGCAATCAATACAGACAATAATGGAATCAAAATTACTCGCAAAATGTGTGGCAATTCTAGTGTTTCTAGCACTGCCCGGCTCAGTGACTCTTGCCCAGCAATCACTAAATAAAGTGAAAAATGCTCCACTGCATGCGGGAGATGCACGGACCTTCGACCAATCGATGAAGACACTGATCAAATACACTCGAAAAGCGTGCACTGACGCTGGACTAGTCCTTGAATCAGCAGAACGCATCGACGACGACACGTACATGATTTTGGCTAAAGCCAAGACTTCGGCGTTTAGTTGGGGTGAAATTGTAAGAGTAGTTTTGGAAGAGAAAGAAGACTTAAAAACGGTCATTCGTATCTATACTCGAAAGCGAGTGGCCATAAATGTAACGGCTAAAGCAAGTTATACCAATACGATTTTTACAAACATTGAATCGAAGATTGAGTTTGGAGAATAGCGATGAATCCATGATCACCTGACTTCTCATCCGGCAATGTGATGCCTTGCTGATCTGCAGATTGTTAAAGCGAACTAGCTCTATCAGTCAAAAAATGTGCACCATGTGATTTTGCTCCCGATTATCCTGGCCTGGATATTTTATCTTGTTGCTAGCAAATGATCTAATTATGAGCAAAGAATTCGCAAACCTGAAAATTTTCGTACTGCTTATTTTAGCGTGCGGCTCACTCCAGTCGCAAGAAGATAAGCCAAACTTCATCTTTATCCTTACCGATGATCAATCGTACGGCATGATGGGTTGCACGGGAAACAGTGTAGTCTCCACTCCAAATCTGGATCAGCTGGCTGAGGAAGGGTTCTTTTTTAGCGATGCCCACATCACCAGTGCGATCTGCACTCCGAGTCGAATTTCGATTCTACTCAGTCAGTTTGAACGCAAGCACGGAGTAAATTTTAACTCTGGCACCAGTGTGGCTCCTGAGGCCTGGGCAGACGCGTATCCTGTGCGCATGCGTGCAGCCGGTTATTATACGGGTTGGATTGGGAAAAATCATGCGCCCATCGGTGATGGTGGGTACCAAAGCGGGCTTATGGAAAAGAGCTTTGACTATTGGTATGCCGCGCATGGACACCTCACCTTCTATCCCAAATCACGTCATTCCATCTTTAAAGAAGCAAAAGCAGATACTCAAATAGAAGTAGTGCAAGAGGGTGTTGAAGATTTTCTGGACAACAATGAAACACGTCTGGACAGTGCCATCCGTTTCTTGGAAGAACGCCCGTCAGAACAGCCTTTCATGCTCTCGGTCTGCCTCAATCTCCCCCATAGTGCCGGAACAGGGTCCATGGAATTGCGACCGAGTGATGACGAGATCTATCGCACCCTCTATCGAGATCATACTATTCCTTTGCCATCAAATTACATTGCAAAAGCAGACATTGTCGAGCCCAAGCTCCCGCCGGATTTATTTCAAGTAGAGAACCGTCAGCATAGCTATGACTTTGTCGATACGGAAGAAGCCGTCCGCGAGCGCCTGATCCGGCAATATCAGGCGATGACTGGGATAGATCGCATGATTGGGAAAATCCGGACCAAGCTCGCCAGTCTAAACATAGATGACAACACGGTCCTGATCTTCACCTCAGATCATGGCCTGATGATGGGTGAGTATGGCCTGGGAGGCAAGGCCTTGTGCTATGAAAAAGTGACGCATGTACCCCTTATTATCTATCACCCCCAGCTTCCACATGTGATGGCTAGCAAATCAGATGCTTTGGTCCAGAGCATCGATCTTGCCCCCACCCTACTTTCCTGGGCGGGCGTCCCCATCCCTGACTCGTATCAAGGCCAAAATCTTGCTCCCCTCATGGCAGGCAGCACTCCACAAGTGAGAGCACATATTTATACCGAAAATCTCTGGTCTACCCACTTCGGCAATCCAAGATGTGAGGCCGTGCAGGATCACGATTGGAAATACATCCGCTATTACGCCAATCACAATCTACCGGTGCTCAAGAAAATAGCCGCTGCCGAGTCACTCGGCATCTCGACGAGCAACATGCTCTATCAAGTGCACGATCCAGATATGGCAGTCTATCGAGATTTTATCGAGTCACCCCTACAGGGAGAAGAACCTGTCTACGAGGAACTATTTCATCTGGCACAAGACCCGCATGAACTCGTAAACTTGGCTGATCAGCAAGAGCACCACTTGCAGCTTGAGATGCTACGAGCCACCTGGAAATCAGCAATCAGCACGGCCCGTGGAGAAGGTCGGCCTCAAGTCTTGCGCTATACTTCAGATAGCAAGCACGAATAATCTCGTGGCATGATAGATATTTAACTGCTCGGAGCGTATATCACGATATGTATCAAAAGAATCGGGCCTGACTTGCATTGTTGAGCAATTCCTTGAACTGTATCTGAGTACGCTCATTGATTAGTGCTGATTAGAATCACTTATTCGGTGATCTTCTGCCATTTGCTGCTTTTCAATGGATACTGAGAGCCAGCCAGGTTACTGTACTTCTCACGCAGTGCGTCATATTCTGGGCCTACGGCATGATCGCCCCAAATGCCCAACATAAGTTTGAGCCCCGCTTCTTTTTCGGGGTACTGCCCTTGGTCATCGGTGGCCATGATCCAGTTTTCCAGGATGGCAGCATGTTGCTGCAAGACATCGGCATATGCGGGATCGTCCGCAAGATTATTTATTTCATAGGGATCCTCCTGCAACTTGTACAGTTCCTCAGCCGGTCGAACATCACGAAAAAAAAGAGATTGAATCGGATTCAATTTTCCTCCCTCATGCAGCTCCTTCATGGTCACTACAAACGGCACTGCATCTGCATCCATGTAGGTCAACTGCATGTATGGTCGATCCAGCATGAAATTTCGGATATACTTGTAGTCTTGAGATCGCACTGATCGAATACGGTCAATCGTAAAATCGCAACGGTCTCGGGTAGAAATTACAAATTCCCTTTCTCCCTCAGGCCCAAAAATATTTCGACCCTCGATGAAATCTGGTATGGATATTCCAGCCAGAGCTAACGCACTCGGACCCAAATCGATTCCACTCACCAAGGCATCTTCTCTCATCCCTGATTTCAATTTATTCGTACCGCGGTAGTCGGCAATAATAAGAGGTACTCTAAGTCCGCCTTCGTATAAAAATTGTTTATGCCGGGTGAGCCGCATGCCATGATCAGAAAAAAAGAAGATGATCGTATTGTCGAGCAAACCACTACTTTCCAGTTGATCCATAATGTCTCCCACCTTCTCGTCAGTTATTTGAATGGCATCCAGATGGTTGGCATATTCCTCGACGATGACAGGGTGATTCGGCAGATAGGGCGGCAATTTAATCGACGTTTTATCAGTAGGTTTTTTCACATTGTCTTTGAAGGTTGGATTAAATATTTCTTTCCCACCTGATAATTGGATCTGACCAAAAAACGGTGTACTGCCGGTCAGACTTGCGATCTCCACCGCATCTCCCCTTTTCCCGTACAAAGGATGCTGACTGTACTCCTGATCGTAGAGATCTTTTCGCTCATAAGTGAAATTGTAATCATCCTTGCCGTTGTTAAATGTGAAGTATCCTGCAGCTTTGAAAAGCTCTGGAATCGTTACAATATTCTCCGGGAGATAAATGGCGGACTCGGGTGTTCTGGCACTGTGATGATTGTGCGTTCCCAAGGTCGTCGACATGATGCCCGTAATAATACTTGATCTGCATGGTGAACACACCGGAGCTGGCATGATCGCATTGGTGTAAATGATACCCCGCGCAGCCAATTGATCAATGTGAGGAGTGGGAACCAATGAATCACCGTAACAACCCAAGAGTGGTGCGGTGTCCTCAAGGACGATCCATAAAATGTTTGGCCGATCAGCATCCGATTTTTCTGACCCGCTATTGGCACAAGAGCCTAAAATCAATGCGAAAGCGGTATACAACAGAAACGTGATGCTGCTTGTCGAAAGGTGAAAATGAGCCATTATGTCGGGATATTTACCTGATTACCTTGATTTATTGCTTAACCGCTAGGAGATCAGACGAACCGGAACAGTCACGGCAACCTCTTAACAAATGCGTATGCGGGTTTTACCACACGAAAAAGGCCCGCTAACAACGTTAACGGGCCCGGATTTACTATAATTTCTGAAGCAAGTCTTATATCACAGATACATTCACTGCATTCAGTCCTTTTTTCCCTTCCTCGACATCATAAGAGACCTTGTCTCCCTCACCAAGTGATCTTCCGTTCAATCCATTTGCATGGACAAATACGTCTTTTCCACCATCGTCAGGTGTGATGAAGCCAAATCCTTTACTGTCGTTAAAAAACTTTACGGTACCGTTATTCATTGTATATATTACTAAAAAACTTAAAAAAACTAAAATTTCCGCAAAGATAACAATTCCTCTTCAGTATCAACCCGATTACTGAAAATAATTTGTAATGCTACGAATCACCCTGAGACAACTTTTGATTGATTCCAATGGGTCATGCCTACCTTCGCCCTGCGGGGACCCATTGTGCTCTTCGTAGCAAGGGGTCGTCAAGGGGTCGTGACCCCTTCGACACAAACACTCATTTTAACCTGATCCCCTGGTTAAGTCGGATCCTTTTTTTTGCGCTATCCAAAACCTGCATTCACCCGATTTTGCTTTTACTGCCGGGCTTTCCTCAAATTTCTCCGATCGATAGAATGTCTCGATGAGCTCAAAACAATGACTTACGAGAAAATTCTGCACTTCGTTTTGATTCGGTATATGAATAAAGATATCTCTAGACTCATTTTTTGAGCTGGCCACTACATCACCAAATTCAAATAAGAGTGGATCTTGGTTTCCTGATTTCCACCTTTGCTCTTCCTCTTTCCAAAATTCAAAAAACTCAGGCGCCACTTCTCGGTCATGAGTGGTGAAAATAAATGTCCCTGAGTCTGTCAAAACTCGATTTATTTCCATTAATGCTTTATTTCGATTTTTTTGATCAGGGATCGACATCAGCCCATTAAATGAAAATACGGCGGCCTGAAAAGTTTCCTCCGCAAACTCCAAGTTGAGTGCATCACCCTCCCTAAAGTCAATGTGAGTCTTAAAGTGATGATTTAGCTCCTGCGCTCGATCTATCATTTCTGGCGTCAAATCCACACCGATGATGTCTTGGTACCCCAGCTGATGAAGATGGAAGGTTGTCCTTCCCGTCCCACACCCTAAATCCAGAATTGAATCCGTCGATTTCAAATATTTTTGAAAAACATACTTTTCCGAATCCCAAAGGCCGACCTCGGTGGTAAAAGCGGAGTAATTCTCGACCCCACTGCGGTATTGATCTTTGACAAATTCTGCTGCTATTTTTTTCATGCTCTTTTGCGATTTACTTTCCTCGTAGGGATAAAGTTAATACTCTCTCAGATGAGATGCACAAAGCACTTTTGACCTTTCTGGCATTTCAAATTTAACATCTGACTATAAAATGCATTGAGCACAGGAGCGTTGGTATTGCAAAAGGATAAAATGCGCACCATACTGATCATTCTCTTCTGTGGCCTCTCCTCAATCTCATACAGTCAATTGTTACTGGGCATCCATTGCGGTGTAAATATTGCTAATACCTCTTATACCGGGGTATTCCAAGACCTGAAAACCTCGACGAAGAGCGATTTATTCTTTGGCATCACAACAGGGATAAAACTGGGTGGTAAGCTATCTGTTTTAGGAGATGTTCAGTATAGTCGGAAAGGACATGCGGAAGAATTTGCTGATGGCGATGGCCTTTTTCGCTATCATTATCTCGAAGTCATCCCTCAGCTTGAATATCGCTTGGTGGGTCCGCTGGCGCTCGCAGTGGGCTTCAATTATGTGCTTCTGTTAGCTGAACAATCGAAACCCAGTGGATCTCCCGCAATTAAGCTCAAAGACACCATTAAACCGACAGATTTTGGATTGGTCGTCACCGCTAAGGTATATCTCAGTAAGCTCTTTGGGTTTGTGCGTTACAATAGCGGGATCTCAGATATCTCTGATCTGGAATTCAAAGGTCAGTCTGTTGATAGAATCAAGGTTGACTACAGTCAGTTTAATCGCAACTGGCAGGTGGGTGTGGGGTATATGTTGTTTTGAGTCTCTGCCTC
>CAJQNM010000642.1 GCA_905479665.1 uncultured Saprospiraceae bacterium | reverse complement strand
AGGACTCATCCCCACCATGCATGATAATCTGCAGTGCATCCTTGGGTATTTCCTTGATTGGAATCGAGAAGGAAAACTTAAAGCGCTTGGCGATAAGCCGCAACTGCTTGAATGTATGGTTGTCACGTACTTCGCCAAAGGGTACAATACCTCCCTGATTGATCGATTGGGCATGATCTGGAATCACCTTTTCAGGATCGACTTTACTTACGGTTCCCAAGCCGCTGCAAGTGGGGCAAGCCCCATAGGGTGAGTTGAACGAAAATGCATTTGGTGAGGGCTCTTCATAAGACACGCCTGACTCTGGGTCCATCAGATATTTGCTATATGGTACGACCTCTTTAGAATCAAGCTCCTGCACCATGATAAATCCATCGCCTAGTTTTAGAGCCGTAAGAAGGGACTGGGTAAGACGATCGCGTTTTTCTTCGGAAACAGTAAGGCGATCCACTACGATTTCGATGTCGTGTACTTTGAAGCGCTCAATCTGCAAGCCTGGGGCAAGATTGGTCATCTCGCCATCGATGCGCACCTTGGCATATCCTTGCTTTCTGATTTGCTCAAAGAGCTCACGATAGTGTCCCTTGCGGCCTCTTACCACAGGCGCTAGAATGCTGATCTTCTTCTTGGCAAAGTTCTTCATCAATTGAGTGATGATCTCCTCTTCCGAAAAGCGAATCATTTTGTTGCCCGTTTCGTGGGAGTAGGCCTCACCAATTCGGGCATACAGCAGACGCAAGAAATCATAAATCTCTGTGATGGTACCCACCGTAGATCTCGGATTCCAACCGGTCGTTTTTTGTTCTATTGAGATCACAGGACTCAACCCACTGATTTGCTCTACATCGGGCCGATCCATCTTGCCCATAAACTGTCGCACATACGCGCTGAACGTTTCCATATAGCGGCGTTGGCCTTCTGCGTAGATCGTGTCAAAAGCCAATGAAGATTTTCCGCTTCCAGAAATACCCGTGATCACGACCAACTTATTCTTGGGTATCCGAACAGAAATATCTTTCAGATTGTGCTCTCTCGCTCCCAATACCTCAATGAAACCTTCCTTCATATTACGTTTTAAGACAATCGGCAAGGTACGCATACGCGTCACAGTTTACCAACAAAACGCCGCAACAAAGGGCCCAGCTTTTGACTCGCTCGGTCTGCCGTCTCTATCACTTCCTCAATGGTGGTTTTTTGTAGCGGCTCGCCAGGCCGGACCACGTTGGTCACGATGGAGATGCCCACGACTCGCAGGCCATTGTGGCGAGCAGCGATCACTTCCGGGACCGTTGACATGCCGACCAGATCTGCACCCATACGTCGAATCATGTCATACTCCGCTCGTGTTTCAAGACTTGGTCCCGGCAGAGCCAAATACACACCCTCTTTGCACTCGATCGAAAGCTCTCGAGAAGCCCCACCGAGCAGATCTCTCGCCGATAGATCGTACACCTCCGACATATCGGGAAAGCGTGGGCCCAATCGTTCATCATTCTCGCCGATGAGCGGATTGTCTTGCATAAAATTGATGTGGTCCGTGATTAGTGCAAGGTCACCCTCCTGAAAATCAGGGTTTACACCTCCTGCAGCATTGATCACGATCAGCAGGTCGCCTCCCAGTGCTGCAAAGACTCGTGCTGGAAAAGCCACCTGCCGCATGGACAGCCCCTCGTAGTAGTGATGGCGTCCCTTAAACCAAGCAATAGCATGACCATCGAGTGTCCCTTTAATAAACTCACCGGAATGACTTGAAACCGTCGGCGACAAAAAACCAGGAATTTCTTTAAACGGAATTGTCTCTTGCTCATCGAGTCTAAATTCAGGCAGTGAAATACCGGTACCGCTGATAATCCCGATTTTAGGTGGCCCTGAAAGTTGAGATTTGAGATATTCCGCTGCCTCTTCTATCTGCGAGACATAATCCATGAGCGCACTCCGGAAAGTGCCATCTTCATAAAATGAGTCTATTTTGGATGAGCTTTTCACTTTTGCGAGATTGGGTGATGCCTGAGTATCAGCCGATTGAGAAAAATGAAAAGATCGCCAAAAGAGCCATTTTTGATTTGGTAACCTTTCAGAGTGCGCTCATCCATTAATCTACAATCATGGCGCTGTGATCCAATAGTTGCTGCTTTACGTTGGTCGGCAATTCTCGATAGTCATACTGTTGGTTGCGCAGTTGCGGAGTAAACCCTGCTGCTCGGATTGCATCCTGGATACCTTGCGCGGTAAATCGAAAGGCCGCTCCGGCCGCCGAGACCACGTTTTCCTCGATCATGATGCTGCCAAAGTCATTGGCGCCGGCATGCAAGCAGATTTGTGCAACCTCTTTACCCACCGTAAGCCAAGAAGCCTGAATATTTATCACATTCGGCAGCATGATCCGACTCAAGGCTATCATCCGGATATATTCATCTCCTGTGCAGGTATTTCGGGCCCGCTTCAACCGTTTTAGAATAGTGCCTTCATCTTGAAATGGCCAGGGAATGAACGCCAGAAAACCCTTTGCATCTTTTGGTTTTTCTGATTGCACCTGTCGCAAATCTACTAGATGTTGCATGCGCTCAAGATTGGTTTCGATATGACCAAACATCATCGTTGCAGAGGTGGTAAGATGGAGCTGATGAGCTGCTCGCATGACATCGAGCCACTCCTCACGGCCACATTTGCCTTTGGCCAACAGCCGCCGCACGCGATCGCTCAGTATTTCAGCGCCTGCTCCCGGTAGGGAGTCTAGGCCAGATTCTTTCAGCGCCGATAGCACCTCATGATGGCTACTTTGTTCCAACTTGGTGATATGAGCGATTTCTGGCGGCCCTAGCGCATGAAGTTTGAGTGTCGGGTAGAGTGATTTTAGTTCACGGAAAAGGTCACAATAAAACTGCAATCCCAAATCCGGATGATGACCACCTTGCAGGAGCAACTGCTCACCGCCGTATTGAAAAAGCTCATCTATCTTTGTCTTATACGTATCGATCGAGGTGATATAAGACTCCTCATGTCCAGGTCTCCGATAGAAATTGCAAAATTTGCAATTGGCTATGCAAACATTTGTTGTGTTGGTATTGCGGTCTATGATCCAGGTGACTACCTCGTCGTCTGGTACCCTGGCCAGACGCATCGCATATCCCACCTCCATTAATTCAGCGGTGCCTGCATGCTCAAATAAAAAGGCTCCCTCTTCGGCAGTTAAGAAGGCACCCTCCTGGCCCTTACTTAGTAAATCATGGGTTGTCATCGCTGGCATCTAGTTAGTACTGTATCATAAAATGAGGTGTGACTTAGCGTCAGATATCGCAAAGAAACAAAACGGAGCGAAGTCCACGATACGCACATCAGGTAGAGAACAACGATGCATGCACTTGGTTGGCCAAGAATTGCTATATTTGCGGCACGAAAAGCGAAGAGGGAGGGAACAGAAATTGTTCCCTCTTTTTTTTAGGTGTATATGGTTATCAAGGAAGAATTGACAAAATTGATTGAAACATCACTGGCAGCGCCAGACTTTGCTGAGTGCTATCTCGTCGATTTTGTTTGGAAGGCAAAAGCAGAAAAATTGGAGATCTTCATTGACGGAGATCAGGGAGTAACCCATGGGATCTGCAAGAAACTAAGCAAAGATTTGCAACACCAACTTGATGAAAACTTACTGCTTGGTGAAAAGTACTCACTGGAGGTTTCGTCACCCGGACTTGATAAGCCGATTAGACTAAAACGGCAATACTATAAAAATGTCGGACGAGCAGTCGTCGTGCATTTGCAGGAAGGACAACGAGTGGAGGGAATTTTGAGCGAAATCGATGATGAGGTGATAGTGATTTCTCCAGAAGGGAAGAAGAACAAAAATCCAGATCAAAGGATTTCGTTGGAAGAAATTGAAAAAACATTTATTCAGGTAAGATTTTAAAGTTATGAAGTCATGATGAATCTTGTTGAAACTTTTTCCGATTTCAAAACCGGAAAAAATATCGACCGTCCCACGATGGTTCGGGTTTTGGAAGATGTATTTAGAACCTTGATTCGCAAGAAATTTGGTGACGACGAAAATTTCGATGTCATTGTAAATACGACCAAAGGCGACTTGGAGCTTTGGCGCGTAAGAGAGATTGTGCCGGATGGTGAGATCACCGACGAAAGTGCGCAGATCTCCATCTCGGAGGCATTGGCCATTGACGAGGACTACGAGATCGGTGAAGAATGCTATGAGCAACTTTTTCTTGAGGACTTCGGCCGCCGAGCAGTAATGGCAGCTCGCCAGACCTTGATCTCGCGGATCATGGAGCTGGAAAAAGATGAGGTATTTAAGCGCTACAATGAGCGTATTGGTGACATCGTATTGGGCGAGGTGCACCAAATCCTGAAGCGTGAATTTCTTGTCCTTGATGACGCCACTGGCAACGAACTTGTACTGCCACGCAATGAGGCGATCAAGGGTGATTTTTTCCGTAAGGGAGATATGGTAAAGAGCGTGATCAAGCGCGTAGAAATGAAAAACAACTCTCCAGTCGTGATCATTTCACGCACTGAGTCCAATTTTCTAGCAAAACTCATGGAGCAAGAGGTTCCAGAAATTGAAGATGGCTTAATTACCATCAAGAAGATCGTGCGAATACCTGGAGAACGAGCGAAAGTGGCTGTTGAGTCATACGATGATCGCATCGACCCGGTAGGAGCATGTGTGGGCATGAAAGGATCTCGGATCCATGGCATCGTCCGTGAGCTTAAGAACGAAAATATTGACATTGTCAATTTCACCAATAATATCCATTTATTTATTCAACGTGCATTGACTCCAGCCAAGGTAACCAGTATCGAATTGGACCAAGAGCAAATGCGGGCATCTGTCTTTTTGAAACCTGATCAAGTGTCACTGGCCATCGGTCGTGGTGGATCCAACATTAAGCTAGCGAGTCGACTTACTGAGTACGAAATTGATGTATATCGCGATTCGGACGAGGTGGAAATGGATGACGTCGAATTGGATGAATTTTCTGATGAGATCGAAGCGTGGATCATTGACGAACTGAAAAACATTGGTTGCGACACAGCGCGTTCCGTACTGAAATTAAGTAAGAGTGAATTGGTGCGTAGAAGTGATCTCGAAGAGGAGACAATTAATGATGTATTGAAAGTATTGGCTTCTGAGTTTGATGAAGAGTTCAAGCAAGACGAAGAGGAGTAACGTGGCTAATATGGAATAACTAACTTTGCAATAGACCGGGAAAAACATTTTATGGCGATACGCTTAGTAAAAATAGCGAAGGAACTTAACGTCGGGACGAGTACGATCGTAGATCATCTTAACCAAAGTGGTTTTGAAATAGAAAACAAACCCACTGCTAAGATATCTGAGGAGATGCGCGTGGAATTAATGAAGGAATTTCAGAATTCGCGTGAAGTCAAAGAACAAGCCGATCAACTCGTCATTGGTACCCGTGAGCGTGAGGAGGAAGCGAGGGCGGCTGCAAGGCCTCCAGTAGCCCCACCTCCTCCTGTGGTAAAGGCTCCTGCGCCGGTGCCGGTGGTCGAAAAAGAGCCCGCCAAACCGGAAGCTCCTAAACCAGAAGCTCCTAAACCCGAGACACCCACGGTGGAAACACCCAAAGCGGAAGTCGCTGATGGACGTGATGGTGTCAAAGCTGGGATCAAAGTAGTCGGCAAAGTTGACCTTACTCCAAAAAAGCCCGCGCCTCCCAAGGAGAAACAGGTCGAAACAAAGCAGGTCGAAAAAAAGCAGGAGGAAAAAAAGCAGGAGGAAAAAAAGACTGTCAAGGAGGAGGAGGTCATAGCCAAAGTATCAAAGGCTCCAGAAGAAAACTTGATCCGTGCCAAAACACCTACTTTAAAAGGGCTCAAAATTCTCGGTAAGGTCGCTCCCGAAAAGATTGAAAAACGTAAGAAGAAAGAACCCGCTCCCAAGAAGGAAGATGAGCAAAAGAAACGCCGTCGTCGCAGGACTAAGGTTAAGGCCAGTAAAACGCCAGCTCCTGGTCAACGAAGAGGTCCAGGCGGCCGTCCAGGATCCGGTGGCCGAAATGATGATGTCAAAGAGGTATCTCAAAAACAGATCGACGAAAAAATCAAGGCCACCATGGCCCGTCTATCTGGAGGCGGAAAGAAGAAGAGGCAAAAAATCCGCCGTGACAAACGAGAGGTCATGCGGGAAAAAGCTGAACTCGAAGAGATCAAGCGGGAAAGCAAGGCCATTCAGCTTACGGAGTTTGTCTCCGCTCAGGAGTTGGCAAACCTGATGGATGTAACGGTGACCGATATCATTACGACATGTATGAACGTCGGTGTCATCGTCTCGATAAATCAACGTCTTGACGCCGAGATCATCGAGCTGCTTGCAGAAGAGTATGGTCATGAAATAGAATTTGTTACTGCCGATCAGGAGAAAGATGGTGACGAGGACGATATTATTGATGACCCCAAAGATCTTCTACCTCGCGCCCCTATCGTCACTGTTATGGGTCACGTCGATCACGGTAAGACTTCTCTCCTCGATTACATCCGTAGTGCCAATGTAGCCGGGGGTGAAGCCGGAGGTATTACTCAGCATATAGGCGCATACGAAGTCGCCGTAGGCGCAGACGACCGAAAAATTACCTTCCTTGACACACCTGGTCACGAGGCCTTTACCGCTATGCGTGCTCGGGGAGCCAAGGCCACCGATATTGCAGTGATCATCGTTGCTGCAGATGATGCCATCATGCCTCAAACCAAAGAGGCCATCAGTCATGCACAAGCTGCTGGAGTACCGATTGTCTTTGCAATCAACAAGGTGGACAAAGAAGGTTCGGATCCAGAACGCATCCGTCAACAACTCGCCTCTATGAATCTCCTGGTGGACACCTGGGGAGGTGACTACCAATCGCAAGACATCTCGGCAAAGACTGGCTCCAACATCGATGAGCTATTGGAAAAAATTATTCTCGAGGCAGATATGCTCGAACTCAAAGCGAATCCC
>CAJQNM010000641.1 GCA_905479665.1 uncultured Saprospiraceae bacterium | reverse complement strand
ACCAATAATTCTGCTTGATCTCGGAGTCGGCCACACAAGCGATCTACCTGTCTTCGTATTGCTTTGGTCTTGACTCCGTCTACGTAAGATTGTTCCAGATACCAACCCTTATTTTCTTCGATGGTCGCCAAGGCAAAAAGTTGCAGCACCTGCTGCATGAGCTCTTTGAGCGCTTCATCTTCGATTTTTTCAACAGCTTCCTGAAAATTCTCCAAAATCACACGCTCGACGAATGCTATCGCAAGAGCCACCATATGGGTTTGAGTACGAAGAAATACATCGTACGGAGTGATGCGCTTTTTCAGCATGGTCCGCATACGATCAGCTAATGCATGGAGCAGTTTACGCTCTCGAAAATTGAAAGCATGACTGTGGAAGCGATTATCCAACAGATGATCTGCATCCGTTTTTCGTTTATAGACTGGATTTATCGTGAGGAGCGAATCGGTTGCCTGACTGCGCAAATATCGGAAGACTCCCAGAAATCCTGCATCGTGAAATTCATCCTTAAATGCCCCGAGTAGGCCCTTGGCCACCAGCTGAAGCAAAACGGTATTGTCACCTTCAAAGGTGGCGAAGATGTCAGAGTCCGCCTTGAGATCCGTAAAACGATTTACCCATAGATAGCCCTTGCCGCCGCAAGCCTCCCGACACTCTTGGATCGTAGATGTAGACAACCATGTGCTATATGCCTTGATCCCCGCAGCCAGCGTCTCGATCTCGCGGGCATCCTCTTCCGTCCTGCTTTCGTAGCGCTGCATGAGATTTTCAAGCGTAAAATGTGCGGCATACACTTTGGCTACCCGTGGCAATAGTCTGCGTTGGTGCGTTGGGTAGTCCAAAATCAGGGTTTCTGGCGATTTACTGGTGGGGCCAAATTGCCGACGATGTAAGGCGTACTTGACTGCGATGGCCAGACTTACTTTAGCGGCAGAGAGCCCAGCTTTTGCCACCGAAATACGACCAGCAACTAGGGTCCCCAACATGGTGAAAAATCGTTTCGAAGGATTGGGTATGGTGCTTTCATAACGGCCCAGCAAGGTGATATTCCCAAATCGATTGAGGAGATTTTCACGTGGCACTTTTACCTGGTCAAACCAGATTCGCCCATTATCCACGCCATTGAGTCCCATCTTATATCCATTGTCCTCGACCCGTACACCATCAAGTAGGTTGTCCTCTTGATCGCGGATTGGCACCAGTACTGCGTGTACTCCGTGGTTTTCTCCCTGTACAATGAGCTGCGCAAAGACCGAAGCCATGCGGCTATCCATGGCATTGCCAATGTATTCCTTTCCGGCACGAAACGAGGGCGAGTGCACCACGATTTGCCCTAAGTCGGCGTCATAGGTCGCAGTGGTCTCAATATCTCGCACATTGGATCCATGTCCCGTCTCGGTCATGGCAAAACAACCGGGCAGACTCAGGTCACCAACACTGACGAGGTACTTGTCATGATGTTCTTTGGTGCCCAAATTGAAAATGCTCCCTCCAAATAAGCCAAAATGTACCCCAAATTTTATCGCCAAACTAAGATCATGACATGCCAAGGTCTCGAAAACAGTCGCATACGCCACCATGTCATTTTCACCTCCATATACCTCCGGAAAACCAATGGCACCTAGACCTTGCTCGGCCAGATAGGTGAGCCATTCTGAAACTTTCGCCCGTTTATCCTCCTTCGTCCTCAATGGCAGTATATGAAAAACTGGATCTGCCAAGACCGCCTTCACCCGATCCCGAATCTCTTTTTTAGGGCCATCATGCAGTCCCTGCAATGCGGTGAGCACGGGAAGAGTAGCCTCCGCTTCTGTTGTCTTTGCTTCTACAGGCGTATGAATGGATCGAAACTTATCGACTCCGGCCAGTCCCATTTCTTGCTGCAAGAATTGGATGGCCTGTCGCGCATCACTTCTCCCTTCAGGATCTCCAGCAGTATGGCCTCGCCGAGCCATGAGATCTCCTAATTCAGCAAGTGACTCAAGGTCGCTGGGGGCCATTTTTGCTGCAGCCTCTTTGATCAAATCAAGCCATTGCCTAAATGTGTTTTCGTCGGGCCATTCTTTTGGGTCAGACCACTGTTTCAATTGCTCTTTTTCGATACCACTCAAGTTGCTGAGTTCATCAATCTTTCTGTGAATAAGATTGACCTCGCTCGGGCTTAACATTCCGTCTGCCCAGGCTACATACAAGAGCGGCAGGAAGCTTCGAACTGCGGGTGTATAAAGTGCATCAAGTTCGGTCCTCATTTCAATTATCCTTTTTCAATTCTCAATCCATTATAAACCGGGCCTGCCAATCCTTCCCTCCCTCTACGCTGCCACACCGGCTTGGGAATCCCTCAATTATCTATTATCTATTTCCCATCGGTAAGTTAGATCAAATTGCTTAGTTTGCGCGGATCTTATACTAAAGCTATGGCAATACTCAGCAATAAAGTGGCCCTGGTCACAGGAGGTTCTCGGGGCATCGGATCAGCGATCGTCACCCAATTGGTAGAAGCAGGAGCTCAAGTGTTCTTTACATACAGAAGTTCTGCAGCAAAGGCTGATGCACTTGTTGCATCTCTCGCCGCAGCAGAAGGTAGTGTTTCCGCTTTTGCTTCAGACGCGGCTGATTTTGAGGCGGCTGGTGAAGCAATCAGCAGGGTGGTAGAATCTGCGGGCAGAATTGATATTCTGGTAAACAATGCCGGAATCACCAAAGACACGTTAATGTTGCGCATGTCGGAAGAGCAATGGGATGATGTACTCTCGGCAAACCTTAAATCAGTATTCAATCTCACCAAGCATGCTTTGCGCCCCATGCTCAAGCAGAGAGCCGGCTCGATCATCAACATGAGTTCGGTGGTAGGCGTATTTGGCAATGCTGGACAAGCCAACTATGCCGCTTCCAAAGCAGGCATCATCGGATTTTCAAAGTCAATCGCCAAAGAAGTAGGTAGCCGTAGCATACGCTGCAATGTGATTGCCCCTGGCTACATCGAAACTGAAATGACAGCAGAGCTGGATGACAAAGTGAAAGAAACTTTTCTGGGGAATATTCCCTTAAAAAGAATGGGTACGGGGGCAGAGGTTGCCGACTTGGTTACTTTCCTAGCTTCCGACCAAAGCAAATACATCACAGGTCAGGTCATCAGCGTATGTGGAGGTTTAAATATGTAGGTCTACTCATTTTTTGTCTTGGTGCCATAAGCCTATTTAATCAGGGTTGTCAGCATGGATTTTCAGCTCGGCTACTCACCGCAGCAGATGTACAGCATTCGGATTCCGAAAATAATGCGAAGGTCAGTACTCGAAATACATACCAATATTACGTTCCAGATCCCAATCGACCGGAGCTACAACCTTTGCGTACCATTCGCGTCAATGTGCATTTTATGAACTCGGTCGATGGCACTAAAAACTATGGCCCGGATCAGGCACCGGAATTTGGCCAGAAATTAATTGATGGAGCAAATGACCAGCTGCGGAAAAATCAAAAAATGTGGCTCCCCCTTGGTAATGAAACACCAGTGCTATTCCCTAATTACCAATTAAAACTCGCTTCATCCGAAGGATACGAGCGCGAAGGTGGTATCTATTGCCACCATGATGATAATTTATTCTTCTTTGTAAGCACCGGCCGCAATCGCAATCATTATTCCCGCGATGTCATTAAAGAATATGGGATCGGCCTCGATTCTATTCTCAATTTATTTGTGATGCCGCATCATCCCGACAGCATCAAGTCTGAGAGTTACAACGTAACCACTTCTGGGATAGCCTTGGGTACCGGCGTCAAACTTTCCGGGATTTTTGAAAACGGCAAACAAGCGTACTCTTCTCGCGGCTTAGTCAATCACGAGATCGGACACGTGCTAGGTCTCAACCACAGCTGGTCTGGCAACGATGGATGCGAAGACACCCCGAGACACCGCAATTGCTGGAATCTCAGCAAAGATGGGCCCTGTGCAACTGAAGCTAGCAATAATTTAATGGATTACAATGCCAAGCAACATGCCTGGACACCCTGCCAGATAGGAAAGATCCATGCAGGATTTGCACGTGAGGGATCAAAGAGTCGCAAGTTATTGGTCAAGGATTGGTGCACAAAGCGAGTCGGTCAGACTGTGATCGTGACGGTAGATGAGACTTGGTCGGGAGCAAAAGATCTGTCAGGTGATATCGTGGTAAAGACTGGTGCGCGGCTTCAAATTAATAATCGCGTGTCTCTGCCTGCTGATGGAAAAATAAGCGTGGAGCCTGGCGCAGAATTAATTGTCGGGCCAGTTAAATTGCACAATGCTTGCGGTTACACTTGGCAAGGCATCGAGGTTTTGAGAAAGGGGAAGGAGTCCGGCTCCGTCTCTTTTATTGGTCAGCCCATTTTTGAAAACACGAGTGAGGAATTTGTGAAAGGGATTTCCTCCAAGGGGTTTTAACCCCTTGTCTATCAAGAGTTTTCAAGGGGTTAAAACCCCTCGTATGTTCGCAAAGTCGTAAGATCTGTATCTAGCAGTGATAACGGCATGGAGAATGGGATAACTAAAGACCCCTAGGTAGACTATCAGTCATACCGTTCCAAGGAATGTCACCCATTCTCCAGTTTTCTTGCATTCTGAACAGTACCAAGGGAGGTCATTACCATCCCGTATCACGAGACTAGATCGAACAAGAGAACACGCCATTTTTATTCATTTTATAACATTAAGATATGATGTTTTTAAGACAATGTTTGGGTATTGATATATCGAAAGATTCATTTTCGGTACAGCTCGGAGCAATCGACAAGGATCAATCGATCACCTATTTGGCAAATAATTTGTTTGCGAATAATCCCATCGGTTTTGAAAAATTTGATGCTTGGGCTACTGAGCATAAGTTGGCAGAGCCACCTTTATGGTATGTGATGGAAGCTACAGGAGTTTATTATGAAAATCTTGCCTATCACATTCACGGTTCTGGTGACAATATTAGTGTGATTATGCCTTCTAAAGCAAAGTTTTTTGCAAAGAGTCTAGACATAAAGAGTAAGACAGACAAGATTGACGCTAGAATTCTTGCTCGATTTGGCCTGGGCCGAACATTGAGAAGATGGCAAGTTCTTTCTCCAAAGATTAAGGAAATAAGAGCTGCATGTCGTGAGTATCGAATTAATAAGAACGATATCACCAGATTTAAGTGCCGCAAACATGCGCTTGAGCATAGCCATGAGCCTCTTAATCAATCAGTTAAGAGATTGGAGCAAAAAATCAAAATGCTCACAGATCACTGTTGCACTATTGAATCTGAGCTTCGACTAATCGTCAAATCAGATAATAAATTGGACGCTAAATTTGATAAACTCACATCTGCCCCAGGTCTAGGTTTCATTACCGTTGCGTGTGTTGTCGGAGAGACCAATGGATTTGCAGCTATTCAGAATAGAAAACAATTAGCTAGCTACGCAGGACTGGACATCGTTCATAAGGAATCGGGAACCAAGAAAGCAAAGACTAGGATTTCAAAACGAGGCAACAAGTATCTACGCCTTGCAGTCCATATGCCTGCGTTGTCAGCCATCCAGTATAATCCTCAACTAGCTACCTTCTACAGCAATCTAATACTGAGTAAAGATGCTAAAGCAATTGGGGTAACTGCTGTTTCTAGAAAATTGCTTTTACTTGCATACACACTGTGGAAAAAAGACGAATATTTCCAATCAAACTTAGCTCAATCAGAAATAGCATAGCTTCCAAAGAAAATCACATTTTCTAGCAAAACAAGGCTCTTTCTCTTTTTAAATCCTTAGGCCACAATAGAGCTAAAGTGACGACTGTGTCAAGGGCGCCAAATGCGTGGGCATTTGCGGGTGGCTGTCGTTTATATACCCTTGACACATTCGGCACTTTTGACTCACCTTTGACGTTAGGATTTGAAAAAAAATGTCGCTTTAAATTTGGTTATTATCACAGTACCTTGGACAGAAATATCAATAACAGGCCATATTTACGTTACACCACTCCAATGGGTCATGACCCATTGCACGGTGGTCAATAATTCAACGGCCTATGGTTTGGTCGTTGAGTAATTTACAGTGCGGCAAGATGCTGCAAGGGGTCGTGACCCCTTGGACAGAAATATCAAATAAACAATCCGTATTTATTTTACACCACTCCAATGGGTCATGACCCATTGCACGGTGGCCAATATTTCAACGGCCTATGGTTTGGTCGATGAGTAATTTCCCGTGCTGCGAGATGCTGCAAGATGCTGCAAGGGGTCGTGACCCCTTGGACAGAAATATAGATAAACAATCCGTATTTATTTTACACAACTCCAATGGGTCATGACCCATTGCACGGT
>CAJQNM010000640.1 GCA_905479665.1 uncultured Saprospiraceae bacterium | reverse complement strand
GGGTAGTGAAGGCTCTTCTTGGTTGTGGCTTTTTTGCTCCAGTATTTCTCGAAGTCGATAATTCTAGATTCACCGTTATTAAATAGACAGTATACCTTTAAGCCATTGATCTTATGGATCTTTACGATTCTTTTGACAGTTCTCATGAATTGAATTTATTCCATTCTTTCATTAGGAAATCTTTGTTTTGAGTTGCCCAGCGCATTAGTTTCCTCCTTTGGGTTGTCGGGATCTCTCCAGTATAGGTCTACAGAGTTCTGATCACGATAAGTTCTTCGTACTCGGAATAGAAGACATGTATATGAGGCAGATTATGATCGTCTGCATAGATGTACACCTTTATTGAGTCGATGGTCTTAATACAAGGCATCGTGCCGCTTCTAGATGTCAAGATATGAAAAGTTGTTTAAATAAGCAACTCCTCTGATCAAATGAATCGGTATTCCTTGTTTTGCTTATGACTAACGGTAAGAACGGATTGGCGATATGTGAGGCTGTGGCGACCCAGCTGGCATCATCGTCGCTTATCCTATCCCGTTTTCAACTTTCAACTCTGGGTAGGTATTAGCTTTAGTTCGCTGGCCATTTGATTAAGTTGTTCTTCAAGATCATAGTCAATTTGGAGACCTAGCCAGAATTTGGCAGAGGTCCCAAAATACTTGCCAAGCCTTAGTGCTGTGTCAGCAGTGATCCGTCGGTTCCCTTTGATAATCTGGCTAGTCCTGGTTTGAGGAATGCCGATATCCTTAGAAAGACGATAAGCAGTAAGTTCCAAGGGTTTAAGGAATTCCTCTAGTAAAACCTCACCGGGATGAATGTTTGCAAGCTTAGTCATGATAATCTTCAATTTTTGTTTGTTGGGCGTTGCCGCTGACCCATTTGAAAGTAATTCGCCATTGCCTATTGATTCGTATCGAATGGAAGTTTCTTAGGTTGCCTTTTAATTTCTCCAACCTGCTCGCGGGCGGGGATCTTAAATCATTGATTGATTGTGCGTTGTTAATCATTCTCAGCTTTCTACGAGCAGTATGCTGAATCGTCTTTGGAAGTTTAGCTGAGAAAGTCAACAACGGCTGAGACCTCTGCGATCATGGGGGGCGAGCTGGAGTCCTGGAAAAGCAGGACGCGATCTAAAAAATCCAACAGCCAGAACAGCCCCACCAGCATCAGATTCGCTAGGCACAAAGTTGTCTGTGTTGAAATATGCGCCTCGGGCCTTGAAAATGGACAAGGAGTGGCAAAAAGGCATTCCCGAGTCTTTTCCCGACATTGGCTAATTCCTGTTGAAAAAAACAGGGTATTCATTTCCTGTTTTATCCCGAGTCTTGAATAAGAGAGTGCATCGAGCTATTGCAGCCATGCTGCGTGAAAATTTGGATGCTGGCAATTCGGCCATTGGCTTGAAAACTAAAATATTGACCGGGATCGTTTTCGCGAACCGTATCTATAGTCCTGAATTAATTAAAGTCGTCGAAACAATAGGCCTGCACTTTGGGCTGACTGAAGATGACTTTAAAAAAGTAACACAATACGTACAGGACGACCATATAGATCAGATCAGTGATGATCCCAAGGTAACCGCTTCAATGGTATTGGTAAAAGCCGCATCTCCAAGTCCGGCTGAAATTTCGGAAGACGTAGTACGAATCTGCCGAGAAAGCGAATTGACACCTCCGCAGATCGTAGAACTTATTGCTTGGATTTCCGTATTGCAGATGCTCTATAGATTGAAGAGCTTTTACCCACCTGCCACATTGGGCCAGTGATTCATCGCATCCAGGATACCACCCATGACTGCGCAACACAGCAACCAAAATGCCACATTAAGTAGAATGGCTTTTCCAGATCGCTGCTCGAAAAGTGAGTTTGAGATATACATGGTGCCAAACACCAAGAACCCTACAAAAACTCCGTGCCAGGCTCCATGCCCGAAGGAGTCAAATTCACCTTCTTGGCCCGGTGAATTATTAAAATTAACCAAGAAAACGCTAAGTAAAAAAGCCATGAGAATAGAGATTCCCATCATCAGCGGCATGTTGCCGCTGCGTGCTTTTTCCTCTGTCATCCCGATGGCATCCATCCATTGTTTGCCAAAGAGCCAAGGGCTGTACCACAGAAAACCAAGTACTGTGGGCACGAGCGTTGCAAGGACCATAGATAGCCAGTTCACATTTTCCATAATAGTAGAATATTGAGCCCACTCCGAAAAGTCGCCAAATCAAAAATGGCCCTTTTGGCGACCTTTTCATTTTTCTCAATTGGCTGATACTCAGGCATCACCCAATCTCCAAAAAGTGCAAATCTCATCCAAAATTAGCTCATTTTGTGAAGATGGCACATTCCGGAGTGCGCTCAAAATTGACGGATTAGAGAAAATTTCTACCCAAACTTAGATAGTGGCTCTCCCTTTCTTTTACTCAGTCTACCTGATAAGCTCTTTATTTCCAGTGTCGTTGGGCGTCCATTCTGAACAGCAGGTATTTGCAGAGTAGCTCCCATAGGTATTCATCTCCTCTGAGCAATTGGTGCCAGAACTGCAGTCTTCTCCAGAAGCACTCACTGCAGCGACTAGCATATCCAAAGTCACATCTTGCGACGTCTTATAATTCAACTCGCCCTTTAGTGCTAAGCTACAAATGGCCACGAGGAAAAGAACTGCGACCAAAGCTTGTTAATCATAGTGATGCTATTAAAAGTAAATTAATAGATAGAAGTAATATATAAAAATATACATGATTTAGGAAATCACCAACAGCCATAAAAGTCTTGGGTTGTAGCCTGGCATCTTCGTACCAATGTAAGCGTCCAAGCACGGGCATATTGTGAGTTTAGGCGGTTGTCCAGATCTTTACCAAAAGATATTAAGGATGACAAAGAGCGACAAGGCAGCTGAGATGTTTCCAATTGTTGAGGCTGTATTATCAGGTGAGCTAACCAGGGGAGAGTTCTGTGAGATGACAGGACTAAAGATGTCGAGTTTCGAGTATTGGAAACGCAAATACACTAAAAGGCAATCTGGAGGAGTACTGATATTGGAAGGTATTTCGATAGAATCGACACGTCAAAGAAAACGTCTGCAATCTGGCGTAAAAAAGGAAAATAAAACATAGAAAAACATGTAATATGACCCTTGATTTTTGTAAATTAAAGAGTGATTGTAGATGACCTTTCGGTTGAGGAATTACGGCATGAGGCTCTTGACTTATACAAGCAGAATCAAGAAATGGCGTCTCGAATTCATAAGCTTGAACTCGAGCTATATGAACTGCGACAGCTGCTGGCAGGCCATCGATCAGAAAAGAACAAGACAATCACAGGTGTTGAGCAAACTACCCTATTTGATCAGGAAGATTGTGCACAACAAGATATCGAGCAAGAAGAAGACCAAAATGGCGGTCACACGCTGAAAATGACAACGAGCTGATTCTGATGACCAACAATTTATCTTGGACAGCAGACACCATTTCGCAGTTGTATAAGGCCAGATGGGACGTAGAGGTCTTCTTCAAGCATCTCAAGCAACTCTTCAGAGTCAAAACTTTTGGCTATTGGCCGTTTGTAGTGGGTTTGGATATTTCGAGTTCACCAAGAATAAGGTAAATCATAATTGAAAAATTGTAAATATTTCTGTAACCCCGAGCTTTTCTTTTGATTTCTTGGATTTTAAGGTTTACGCTTTCTGCAAATGCATTTGTTGCTAATTGTTTAAAATAGGTTTTTATCCCATACCAGTGGCGATGTAGCATATTTGTGAATTCTATGACTGGTATAAGCTTACTTTTTCTCGCTGTTTTAATCCAGTCATTCAACCATTTAAGTTTGAATCGATGTGAGCATAGGCGAATATATCGCGTAGACGCTCCTTCAATTGATAAGCCTTTCCAATACGTGGATAAGAGGCAGATAATTGAGCGATGCGCTGCTGCTGGGCAGTGGTAAGCTTCTCTTTTCCTCGCAGCCAAAGATATCTCGTGCGTATGAATGCTTGTCGTGATTCTTTCTGATCCTGCCGTCTAATTTGGTCAACTGCTTTATTGAATTGCTTCATAATGTGAAAGTAGTCGAACACAATGGAGGCTTGGGGAAGATATTGAGCAACTCCCGCGATATATCCAGTAGACATATCCATCGTGACACTTTTAACTCTTTCTCGTTGTGCTCCCCTGATCTCCATATCTATTAGCCCCTGAGCTAGTGCTTCGGCATCTTTGCCGGCTGAGATACCTACAACCTTTTTGCGGTCTCGATCACATAGGACCGTCAAGTAATTGTGCCCCTTCTTAGCGCTTGTTTCGTCAATAGAAAGTTGCTTGACATCTTCTAGTGGCTGGGTCGATAAGGCCTCGGCAACCTTCCGAGTTATTATTGAAAATGCGCGCTTTGCACTGATGCCCAAAGTTTCACCGGTTTTTGAAACGCTCATCCCATTTCTAACAATCTCAATCACTTTGTATTCAAAAAGTACGGTGAATGATGAACCCTTTTGGGCCCACGGCACCTCCACTAGTTTCACCTTGCCATCCCCTATTTTAACTCGGGGAACTCTCGCATGTATATAGCAAGTATGTTGAAAAAAATCCAGATGTTTCCAGGTCCGATTCTGATGATCATGAACGCTGAATTTTCCTCCTTCATATTCAAATAAGGTGCGACGATTGTGTTCAATGGTTATATGAAGTTCTTCCGATTCTTGCCCCTTTACCAACTCTATTTCTGCTACGTACCAGGGCGATGCAATATTTAGAGCCCCTGCAAATACATCTAATCCTTTCATCTCTCAATTTACTAAACCCACTATACTTGGCGAAGAGCC
>CAJQNM010000639.1 GCA_905479665.1 uncultured Saprospiraceae bacterium | reverse complement strand
TACCCAATATGTCCAGTACCTTCTTCTTGAGGTCGTCGGTATTTAGGACGCTCCACAGTTTCTGTTGAGGGTGCCACCAGGCCGTGGGAAGGTTTTTGATGCGTTGCCTCTGGTCGGTCCAATCGTAAGGAATGTGAAACTTTAATCTGGATTGACCGGGCTTAGGATGAAAAAGGATGGCTTTCATAATGGCCATAAATTAGCTAAAAGGATGGAAGTGATCAAGATTTTTCGGTTAAGAATCATGGTGAATCGTATCTTAAGTGTTACCTAACCGTTAGGTAACGGATAAATTGTGAGTGTGAGCTCATGTACCATGCTCAACTTTATCGTCGAGCGCATTATTCGTTGATTATTCGAAGCCCTATGCCAGGAAAATGCAAAATATGTAAGGGGCCATACAAGGACGAACTGATAAAAAGTTCTGTAGCCTCAAGTGCAAAAACAACTATCATATCCGTCTAAGATCAGTGACAAATACGGCTACGAAACGGGTGGATGCGATACTTCATAGAAATCGGAGTATTCTATTGGAGTTGATGGGGAAAAATGCTGTTCAGAAGAGAGTTAAGAGGGTAGAGCTAGATCGTAGGGGATTCAATCATAAGTATATCACGGGCTATTATGTCAATAGCAAGGGCAAGATGGTGCACTATGTGTACGACTTTGCCCTCTTAGAGTTCACCGATCAGGGCATGGTCATTATGAGGAGAGGGACCTAGTACTTTGCCACTTTACAACAATGGTCAATAATTCTAATCTCATTAGTACTCATATTTCATTGCATCACCTTGCCAGGAAGGTGTTAATGAATCCGGCAGTATTCTCTCGCTCAAATAAATCAGCAGCAGGAAAGGATCGCAGCATGATGGTTGTCCACACTTACAGCGGGACGGAGCAGGCACAATGCCACGCTCAAGATAATAAATAGTTAGTCAGGACTTGACAATTGCAAATAGGGATGGTGCGAATCAAAACTTGGTAGTTCCCTCAATAAGACCCCCATGAACATAACGTTGCCATCCCAGCCATCGGGCCCTTCTATTTGAAGACTGCTCGCTCTCAATGGAGCAGGAAGGACCAAATAAGAGCTCTGCAAAGTTGTGTCAAGAGTCGTCTTCTCTTCGAAGGCGATGGAATATGTCATTGGCGTTTTGTCCGATCTCTCAAAATCCAAACGATCGATCATCACGGGATGATCAAATTGATATAAATATTTACCCTCCCTTTCGGACCTCTGACTCAGCAGTGTACGATAACCAGCTCCTATATTGGATTGCTCAGAAGAAGCCTGACTGACCGTACCCTTTTGCTGAGCATCTACCCAATTCTTGATTTCTGCTATCTCTTCCTTCTTGTGCAATCCCCTCTTGTGCTCATAATAATTATAAAAAGCCATCTCTTCCGGAGACCAGGCGTTTGCCTCTCGGTATTCACCGACGAAGGGTACGAGCAAATCAAGCCATGCTGCAAACTTGTGATACTCTTCGGTGGTCAGGTCGACGTTGTAGTGACCGGCTTCGAGCAAATGCATCATGCCACTGGTTTTCGCACCAAAAGAATATGGATCGAGCTCGGTCGGCTTGGACATCTTACTGATCCAATTGACCACCTCGTTTTCCGGATCCCCTTTATACCAGGTTTGATTTCTTTTCTCGTCCTTTTCAAGGTACGCATGGGTTAGATTTAAATACGCTTCACTCCAGGTTCTTTTTTCCAGGGTGCCATGGCTCTTCATGGTCCCTTTGAGGCTCATCACTCCCTTTTGCGATCCATTGTGGCAGGTGATGCATTTTGCGTCAAGGATCGGTTGTATTTCTTTGATAAAACTAAAGCCGCGAGTCTCTCCATAAAAGGGTTGAATTTTTTGAGGTTCTTGATTCCAAGCAAGCGTATTTTCTATGACAAAGGGATAGAAGTTTGCGTCTTGCTTGTGATGGCAACCGACACAGGCTTTCTTTTCACCAGGCCGCACGGTGTCCCACGTTCGAGTCGTCTGAATCACACGGCCTTCTGCATCCAAAACCTGAAGATAAATCGATTCCATTGCCGGCACCTCGAACATCGCTGATCCATCTGCGTGAATATCTACATCTCCCAAAATCTCTTTAATATCCCAGGTACCGTTTCCGATGGAAACTGGATTGCTGTTGAGGGATCCTCCACCCTCTCCTTTGTTGCGGCTCATTCCCACGCCAGCTGCCCGATAATTAAGTCGTACGATGCGGATCTTCTTGGCAGTACCCCTTGGGATGCCCTGGAGCCCCACACCCTGATAGACATCGTGGACATAGTAGTACCCCTTATCTTGGGTATAATCTACAGTATCCGGAATAAAAATCGGCTCAGTGGGTTTATTCATTGGCACCGGTCGGCCTACTGATATTTCCTTGTCGAGGTAGAGCAGTTCTCGATGACCATCTACATCCATCCAGTACAAGCCATAGACTGCATCATCCGCATACTTGGGCACATTCGCGTCGGCTTCTTCAGGAACATAACTCGCCAGAAATTCTCGTTCATTGAGCGGATATGGATAGCGAAACTGATCGCCATGCTGCTGCGCCCGATCTACCCGTTCGTACGGTACGTCTCGCTTCGGAGCCACAAAGCTCATTCCCTTCCCTTCATCTCTCCCCTCTTTGACATCCAAAACCACCACTTTACCATGCTGCCGAGTATGATGCCCCGCTGCCACAGCCATGACTTTGTCGGTGCCGGGAATGGTTCTGGCATGCAACAAGGACGTTGGAAACCATGAGTTGGCTCCGTAGTAGGCGCGCTGGTCGGTACCATCGGGATTCATGCTAAAAATAGGATGTGGATAATTTTGCCCCCGATCGCTGTAGTCCCAGCGGGTATAAATAATCCGGCCATTTTCAAGCACCTGCGGATACAACGTATGCACCTGATCGATCGCCAGACGGCGCAAGAAATCACCCTGGGGATTCATTCTATACAAATTGCTGATTTCGGTCCACCAGCACGGTACACTCTGCTCTGGGCGCGTACTGGCGAAAATAATATCTCCACCTGGCACATAAATGGGTTCGTAGTCTGCACGACCTATTCCCTTGGTCAGTTGTCTGACATTAGCAGTGTGTAAATTATATTCATAAATGTGATAGTCATCGAGACGGTCTGATTTTTTCCAAGCATAAACAATGCGGTTGCCGTCATCTGAAACATCGATATCCCTGATCATGCCGTGGGGGTCATCGATCAAAGGTTCGATCTCGCCATAATTTCCATTAAAATTCAGTTTGACAAGCTTCGCTCCTGGTTTGAAAAAACGCTCATGCCTGGCATCGGAAAGACCCTCGGTATATCCGATAAAGGACATTTTAAAATTA
>CAJQNM010000638.1 GCA_905479665.1 uncultured Saprospiraceae bacterium | reverse complement strand
AGAACACCAAAGAGAATGTTCTTATTTTTTTCTACAAAACTCTGAGCAGATTCACGTGCCTCAACAATGTCGATGAGGGTTTCTTCTTGCTCTCTTCTGGTCTTTTTTCTACGCGCCATGGTACACCCTTGAAAAATGGTTGTGCAAAGATAAAATTACCCCACAATAGCAGGCATAATCGGGCAGACAATAGCAAATAAGTCGTGTGGCCCGTCTAAATTCAGTTCAGTCTCCTTGAGAATGTATGTCTGATCCGTGTACTAAGTAGCTATGTCACTGTAGCACAGGAGTTAAGCTTGCATGAATTTAAGTCACGAAGGGATAGTCCTTCTGCATATAGTTATCCGTATACAGCTCAGATGGATCTGGATACTCACTTTTTTCAGCAAAATCTGCGGCCTCGGCGACAATCTGCTTGATTTCACTCTTGATTACCTTGATCTCGGCTTCGGTAGCGATACCTTGCTGAAGGAGACGCTGTTCGAGCATCTTTACTGGATCTTGATCCTGGTACTTCTTCAGTTCTTCTTTCGTGCGATATTTGGCAGGATCTGAAACAGAGTGACCTTTGTAACGATACGTCTTGATCTCAAGAAAATAGGGTCCTTTTCCAGAACGAACGTACTTTGCTGCCTTGGTGAGTGCATCGTGCACAGCATCCGGGTCCATTCCGTTTACTGGCTCAGAAGGCATCTCGAAAGCTGCGCCTACCTTATAGATATCTGTAATGTTGCTGGTTCGTTCGACAGAGGTCCCCATGGCGTAGTGGTTGTTTTCGCAGATGTAGATCACCGGCAAGTCCCAAGTCTCCGCCATGTTGAAGGATTCGTACAGTGCTCCCTGACGTGCTGCACCATCACCAAACATGGTCACACAGAGATTGTCGGTTCCTTTGTATTTTTCAGCGAAAGCGATCCCCGTACCGATGGGGATCTGGGCGCCGACGATCCCATTGCCTCCAAAATAGCGATGCTCTTTACTGAAAAAATGCATCGATCCACCTTTGCCTTTCACGACTCCGGTTTTTTTGCCATACAGTTCAGCCATGCAAGCGTTGGGGTCTAATCCACGAGACAAACCGATTCCATGTTGTCGATAAGCTGTTACAATTGCATCTTCGGGGCGAATGGCCGACTTAAGACCAGCAGCGATTGCTTCCTGTCCAATATAAACATGGCAAAAACCTCTTACCTTGTTCTGGCCGTAGGCCATCAGTGTTCGTTCTTCAAAGCGCCTGATGAGCAACATCAAGTAGTACCACTCGATGTATCTTTTCTTGGTTGTCTTGCTTTGTGTTGCTACCGCTTTACCCATAGTCTTCGCTTGATTAGGAACCCGAAAATTACCAAAATATATCTTTGTAACCAGATTGAAGCTCCGCACTGTGCAGTTAAAAAAAATTGAACTAACACATTTTAAAAGCCATCGTCGGCAGCAATTTGACTTTCACCCCAAGCTCAATATCATCCATGGGCTCAACGGGAGTGGAAAGACCAATCTTCTCGATGCCATCTATACACTGGCCATGTCGAAGAGCTACTTCCAAACGGTCGATTCGAAACTGCGAACCTGGCGAGAGTCCTTTTATCGTATCGCTGGCGAACTCATCAAGTCGGATGAGTCTTATTCGCTAGTGGTCAAATCGGTAGCCACCAAAAAAAAGGTGGTCGAAAAAGATGGTAAGGCGTACGATCGCCTGGCCGATCATTTGGGTTTCATGCCGCTGGTGATGATTGCTCCAGATGATTTATTGTTAATCAATGGGGACAACGCCGATCGCCGTCGTTTTGTGGACCAAACCTTGGCCCAGGTAGATCGACCCTACCTAGAGGCCTTAATGACCTACAAGCATTTGCTCAAGCAACGCAACCGGATCCTTCGTGAGTCCATGCAAACGGGTCGACCCCTCTCAGAACCTTTGCTCATGTCCTATTCTGAGCGAATGGCCAGTCCAGCCGAAAAAATACGTGATGCTCGGGCAACCTTCTTCCGGTCTTTTGAACCACGGGTAGCCGCCTTCCATCAAGATCTCTCAGGGCATCGAGAGCAAATTTCTTTGCGTTACCGCACGGATCAAGATGAACGCAGCTTTATGCGGCAAAGCCAGGATCAACTACCCAAGGATAGAGCGCTGGGCCGATCTTCGGTGGGTCCACATCGCGATCAGGTCGAGGTATTACTCGATGACAATGCCATCAAGATTTTTGGATCACAGGGACAAAAGAAAAGTTTGGTGCTGGCTCTCAAGTTGGCGCAATACGAAATGATTGTCTCTCAAGCAGAGCAATTGCCTATTCTGCTGCTCGATGATCTTTTTGATCGGCTGGACCATGAGCGGGTAAAACGGCTACTAAGCTGTATTTTGCGGTCGGATTTTGGCCAGGTTTTCATCACTGATACGTCATTGGTTCCATTGGTTGCCCTGATAGGGGACCAGGAGTATCAGTCTATTGAGATCACATTTGATAAAGACAGCGTACTCCCTGATGAAGAAGAATGAAGAAACATTAAAGAATATCCTGCAATCGTATGTGCGCAGCGATAGAGTGGGGGATAAGTATAACTCAGCCTTGTTGGAAAGTATCTGGCAGAAGGAAATGGGGTCAATGATTAATAATTACACGGGAAAAATTAATTTCCACAAAGGAAAGCTGACTGTCGAGATTACTTCGGCTCCCTTGCGTCAAGAACTACACCAGAGTCGCGAAAAGATTATCGTCATACTAAATGACGTCGCAGGCAGCAATGTGGTGGAAGAGATAAGGGTGTATTGATTTTAATTGACAATTCACATGTGTCCAAAATAAATGAGGTGCATGCAGAGGCTCACTCATTTCCGCTAAAATATCCCCATTTTCCAGGAGACATGCCACTCCTAGAGTGTTTACCTTGCAGACAAGCTAATACGTTATATCGGTGTCAGTGAATCCTATCAGAGTAATGATTGTTGATGACCACCTAGTCCTTATTGACGGCATCAAATCCATACTGGCAACGGTAGAAGACATCGTCGTTGTCGCCGAAGCACAGCGGGGGCAACGAGCACTACAACTAGTGAAGGATTTGGAAGTCGATGTCATTTTGCTAGACATCAATATGCCTGAAATGGATGGGATAGAAACCTGCAGACGATTGCTAGAAATACAGCCTAAGTTGAAAGTTATTGCCCTGACCATGCATCAAGAATACTCATTCATACAGAATATGTTGGATGAAGGTGCCATGGGGTATTTACTCAAAAGCAGTGGTAGGGATGAAATATCCCTGGCGATTCGTCAGGTTCATAAGAATAGAAGTTATCTCAATACTGAAGTGACTACTACTTTGATCGAAGGTATGAGACGAAAGAATAGTAGTCCGAGTAAAACGAGTGGTATACGACTGACCAACCGGGAAAAGGAGGTCTTAGCTTTAGTCGTTAAGGGCTTGACGACAAGCGAAATTGCCGCTCAACTTTTTGTCAGTACTACGACTGCTGAGACCCATCGTAAAAATCTATTGCGAAAATTGGATGTGCGCAACACGGCAGGTTTGGTGAGAGTAACGTATGAAAAGAAACTATTGGATCGTGTTTAGACAGCGAATACTTGTTGGTGCTTGCTTGTTCATGCTCCTGATAAAAACGGTGCTCGGTCAAGATTCACCTGCTGAGATCTTTTCAGACCAATTCAAAACCTACCAAGAACTTGCTGAGAAACAAGCCATTGATTCGGCGCTTCACTATTTACTTGACTTCAGTCAGAAGATGCAAAGGTCCTCGGTGGACACCTGCATCATGGCATACGAATGGACCCTTCTTGAAGCGGAGAAACATGAAAAACCTTCTGTGGTGCATGACTGCCTGGAGGCCCTACGATTTTTGTACCGAATATCTGGTCAGTTTGAGAAAGGTCACCTCACGGCGCAGCGCGAAATCAGAGAATTTATTCGTCCCGATGATACAACGGCCAGAGATATTGATAGTTACCTTGGTTTGCTCTACCTCGACTGGGGCAAATACGACTCCGCTCAAGTGTATTTCAAAAAATACTACCTAGAAAATAAAATTGCTGGTCATTTAAGACAGACAGGGATTGCAGCTAATAATGTTGGTCTACTGTACAGTAAGATTGGCGAATTTGAATTTGCCATTAAGTACTATTCTGAAGCACTTGAGTTGGCTGAAGAACTAAATGATACATTGGCCACTATCTATGCACTTCACAATTTGGGTGGCATGTTCTTACGTATGCAATTTGATGTCGAAGCAGAAAAATATCTCCTGCGAGCAGAATCCTTGTGCGAGCAGTCCGATATCGAAAGTATACTCTATCGGACCAAGATTCTCTTAGCCGAAGTGTACAAAAATCGGGGGTCCTATGAACGGGCGATTAAGATGTGTCATGAAGGGTTATCGTATTTACGTCCGTTGCAAATCTATCCTAGAATGGTGGAGGCCTACCGGGTGCTTGCTGAGTCTTATTTGGCTCAAGGCCAACTCGATTCCACCCAAATCTATCTGGAGAAAGCAAAGTCGATTTTATCGCATGTGGACCAAGTAGATCTTAGATTGAAGGTGAATCAGAATTTGGCTCGACTGTATCAGGCACTGGGTAAGACTGATGATGCAGTAGCACTGATGGAGTCGACCATGAGGGAAGCCGAACTACATCATCGAAACAGTTTTCTTGCCGATATATATCATTGGTTGGCTGGTTTTTATCAGCAGATGGAGGGCTGGCAGGAAAGCAGTGCCATGTCGATTAAAGCCAGTGAGAGTAGAATAGCCTGGGAGTCAAAAAGACAGTCCCATCAAATTTATGAAATGCAGACAGGCTTAGACCTGATGCACAAAAATCAGGAAATTGCTGTACTGCAAGCTGTCCAATTAGAGCAGGCCAAACAAGTCAAGTTGCAGAGGAAACTAAACATAGCTCTAATTACCATCTTGGTCGGCGCACTATGTTTTCTTGGGTTTACTTGGAGTAGTTTACAAAAAAGTAAAATCATCGCCGAGCAACAAGAGAACTTACACCAGCAAGAAATCAAAATGAAAGACCAAGAGCGCAATCTTTCGGTGGTAAAAGCTCTGGTGGAAGGCCAAGAAACAGAAAGGAAAAGAATTGCGACCGAACTTCATGACGGACTAGGCACTTTACTGGCAGGTATTAGGCTGAAATTACAATCAGTCCTGGCAAGTAACGGAGAAGACAACAACGCTACGGCAATAGCTACTGCAGAACGGCAAATGTCGGATGCCTATGAA
>CAJQNM010000637.1 GCA_905479665.1 uncultured Saprospiraceae bacterium | reverse complement strand
ATATGTAATCCAAAACCCATCTTTCATAAGCGGAGCATTGAAAGAAAACATAAGAGCAAAAAAACCAAATGCTACATATTCTCCCATTCCTCCACCTTTCATTCTAAAGTCAGCATTCGCGGGAATAACACATGGATTTCTAAACATAGGGTAAAACAAAGGTACACCCTGTACTGTAAGCATATCAAATATCAAATGTGACAACAAAGAGAAAGTAATCACTAAAAAGTAATCACTAAAAAACAAATAGCTAATCAATGAAATTATCGTATAAAACAACAACGAATGTGTTATAGTTCTATGTCCAAAATTCCTTTGTAAATATCTAGCTAACGGGTAAAATATCTTTCCTATTAAACTTTTAGTATGGTCTATATCTGGAAGCAAAGAAAAGAATATACATATACCAATCATTAATGGACTAGACATAATATTCACATTCCAAAACGAGCAAAACAAACCAGTAAATACAAATCCGCCAACCGCATGATTAACTCCTGTCATTATTCCTTTATTTCTATTATCAAACCATCTTCATATATCATACAATCACGACAACTATCAAATATATAGATAGCATCCTTTTTAACTTTAAACTCCTTTTTTTTGTAATCAATTACAGTGATTTCTTCCGTAACATTATCAAACCTAATAGCAACAGAAGTACATCCGGTATGACTACCGAAAACTATTGACCATATAAACCCCAAGTATATCATATATTATAATTTTAATTTTTTACCCCAACTCATTAATGACCGAGCAACAAACATTAATATCATAGCTGCTCCACCAATAAACTTAAACGAACTCTCTCCATTTTCCATAGATAAATATCTTAACACAGCTAAACCTCCAAGACCTATAAACAACATAAAAGTCATATCTATTTCAGATCTAGCACCGCCGTGCTTTATACCTCTAACATTATCAATATTTAAGAATCTTTCCTTACTCAATCTATCACACATTTCAAACATCGCACGAGGATTCCCATCTGATTGTTCGTATATATGATTTCTAGTGAAGTCTTTACATTCAAATTCAAAATCTCTAGCTAACCGACTAATAACATTCATAGAATCTTTTCTATTCATATTCTTCAAATCCATCTTTTCGAAATTCCACAAAAACGACATCTTATCATTCTTGACAAATCTAGCTGAAGTAACAATAACAAAATGATCCTTAAACTCTTCCAAAACTCTAACTGCTGTCTTCCCTATATCATCAATATTATCTATCTGTAAAACATACTCTCCTTGACTAGTTATATTCACTATTTCCCTAGCTAAGTTTATTGTAGTAAATCTAGTAACTCTAGTTTTTAACGAATCCTTACTTAAGTCTGGAAACTGTAACTCAGCAACTTTCTTTTTATCTCCATCATACAAACTCAACAATATAGATATCATAGTATTTTTCAAGTCTTTCATGTCGTCAATCACTAATCTCTTTCTTTCCCTGCAGACTTCATCTATAAACATACTCTTGCCTACTCCAACTTTCCCGATTACAACAACATTAATTCCTCTATCTATGTAATCATCACATATCTTCAAATCTTCTCTTCTTCCATAGAATATTTTCTTAACTCGACTATTGATAACTATATCATTCCTCCACTGCGTGGTTCTATCAACCAACCTAGTAAACAAACCTATTATTTTCCTTGAATCATTTCTTTTCAACTTTTCTCTAATCTCTTCCCTGTCAGAATGTAAATAAACCTGAGTACTCATATAACTACTATGACCTAACATGTCCTTAACCTCTATCACATTAGCTCCATTGTTCAGCATATTGGTAGCACATGTATGTCTCAACATATGCGGGTAAATCCCTCCAACTTTTTTCACATACTTATGGACTGCTTGCCTAGTAACGTGACCAGTCTTCGAAGACGAAGAAGGGAACAGATAACCATCTCTTATATTCTTAGAATGAACATAACCAACTAGAGTGTTGTACAACTCTTTATTCATGGGTACGACCCGAATCGTATCATCTTTTCTTTTCAGTGTATTTACTAAAATCTCTTTCTTCTTCCAGTCTATATTTTCAAACTTCAAACTTATAGTTTCCGAAACTCGCAAACCACAATCAAGCATTATCAGAGATATACATTTGTATCTTTCTAACTTTACTCTTTCTAAAAACTCTCTAGATTCTTTTTCTTTCAAATATTCCATACTGAAATTTTTTTTTCGTTAATGGGGGGTGTGGGGGGTTTACAAAATACAGTTAAAGTAAACCGTTCACAATGACCATAAGTTAACCATTTTAAGACCATCTAACGAGTTATTTATCAAAATCCACATCAGAATACCTATCACCTATTATATTCTCTCTATTGTTATCTATTTCAATCATGCCATCATAATTTAGTATCTGTTTTTCTGCGTAATCTTCCAATGAATACATTTTCCCTATTTTATTGATTTGTAATATATACTCGTTGGTTAGTCTTGAATGTATCTCATTTGATAGAACTATCAAACCCCGAATAGTTTGTTCCATCAACCAAACATCTGATGTGCTTTTCGTAGTTCCTCGTTTCAAATAAGACATCTCTTCTGGTGGTTTTACAGAACACCAATTTATTGTTTTTGATGTATTACTCCTTGTTCCTGTTCCATCATGTAGAGTTAATAATCCCTCAGAAGCTGCAATGTACAAAGCACTTAATTTTCTATGGTCTTGTATGTCACGATAGTGGAAACCAGGACCATTATTTCCAACGTATTTTTTCAATTCTTTATTCTTTATCTTAACCTCTACCCTATGTATTTCCTCTTTTTCTGACTGAATTAAGCCGTTTTTCTTCCAAAAATCCGTGATATAGGTTTTCTTCTGTCTTGTTCTGTTGAATTCTGATTTATTGTAAACTGTTGCCCATTTACCAGAAGAGCGACGACCTAAATCAATACCTGTTAATTTCAAATCATTGCCGGTAAGATATGGCTGTACATTTCCTATTGTTTCTGTGAAATTATCCTTGTTTATGCCCTTGTCTGTGTCATACATTGGCATTGTGGCGCCTTTTCCTTTTCTGAATACTTGCTTATTCAACAACTTAGTCATCCATTTCAGCAAATCTCTAGAATCATATGCGATATCTACTCGAGCAATATTATTAAATTCCCATCCGCACAAATCCGCTAGATTATCTATATCATGAATATAGCCACCTTCATAAAGTACATTATTTTCAACTGACAATTGAAAGGTTTTAAGTATTCCACTTCTTGGATATGCCAATACTTCCGCAAATTTTCTTTCATCAAAGTAGACTTCATACCATCTTTTAAAGTGCTTTGTTCCATTGGAATATTTAGAATGTTGTTTGATTGTGTAGCCGTCGCCCGCGTCGATAATTTTATCATCATAGCGCTCTGCGCTCCAAAAAATTTTCGATTCTCGGTCTGGGTCATCTAATGCAACTCTTTCTGTGAAAGATATAGTTAGCATATCACAACAAAGGGTATACTTTGTATAATCTTGTGTATCTAACTGCTTAGAATGTGGTTG
>CAJQNM010000636.1 GCA_905479665.1 uncultured Saprospiraceae bacterium | reverse complement strand
GATATCGGCAAAGTACCAGCCGATCACGGAAGAGAACTTGAGGCTGTCTTCGTGAGTCTTGGTCCACTGTTTGCCCCCATCAATGGTGCGGTAAATCTCGCTGGCGTGCGCTCGATTGTGGTTGTGATTGTCAATGAGAGCATAGGCCTTGTTTGCATCTTGATGAGAAACAGCGAGACCAATTCTGCCCTTGCGCGGTCCGGTCGGAAGACCATTGCTGATCTCATGCCAGGTCTTGCCTGCGTCATCACTCCGGTAGATGCCACTGGTCGGACCGTAGATGCTTTCGAAGAGGGTCGTGTCGATGTCGTTGGCCCACATGGATGCATAAACAACATTGGGATCGCTGGCGGCAAAAACCAAATCGTTGGCTCGTGTTTTTTCGTCGACATACAAGACTTTCGCCCAGTTTTCACCACCGTCCTCACTGCGATAAATACCCTGCTGGGTATCAGGAGTCCAGAACTTGCCCATGGCCGCGACCAGCACAATGTCGGGATCCTCTGGATGCACTACGACTTCGCCCGTGTGCCAGTTGTTTTCAAGACCACGATGCTGCCAACTAGATCCACCATCAGTAGAGCGATAGATGCCTGTGCCGGGCATGGTAAAATTGCGCTGTTTACGCAGGCTCTCACCAGAGCCCAGATAGATCACGTCAGGGTCAGAGGGTGCAAGGGCAATGTCGCCAATACCAAAGGCGGGAATATCGTCAGAAATGCAGGTCCAGCCGATGCCATTGTTGGTGCTTTTCCACAGTCCACCTGAGCCAAAAGCGGTGTAGATCGTACCCGGTTTGGTATGGTCAAGCTGTACAGATTCTACCCGGGCTCCATTAACCACGGGTCCCATGAGCTCCCATTGGAGATGAATGGCCTGGCTATCCCGCATCTCTTGATGCTGTTGATACGCATCGAGTAGGTCACTCTCCTGGCCTGCGAGAAAAACTGGGAGGAGGCATAGAATAACCCCAATGCAATGAAAGGTAACGTAGGTAGACTTCTGCATGAAATAATCTACAATTTCTTTGCGAGGGGATCAAACCTGGGGCTGTATTTCGGCGGTATCAGATATCAATTATCGAGGTCCTAATCATTGTAAAAGAGCTGATTTATCACGAGCTTAACGGTTGAACAAATCTGATCTATGTTAGCACCTGTGCCTTTAAAGCGTGAGCACTTGATCATGTATGTGCATGTAGCATTGTTAATCGCTGCCTTACTACTTTGGCCATTCCCCTGTCTGCGGATTAGTGATTATGATCGCCTATATGTCTTGGGGGTGCTTCTAGCTATTTCCTTTGTACTGCAACGTAAAGAACTGACTTTCAGTGGGATGGATCTTGCCTGGTGGAGCTTGATTGTAGTCACCTGGATTTCAGTACGGAATGCCATGAGTCCGGTACATGTCTGGTATGGAGTGATGACCACAACATACCTATATCTATGCTATAAGTCATTCATGGGTGTTGTCTGGAATGCTCGGACCAAACGTATATTTTTCGATGTGCTCGGAGTCATTTGGGCACTCAGCTTGGTATACTTGATCTACGTGTTGTGGGATGGTTTCTTTGACCAAAGGCGGCACGACGTCGCGTCGGACAATAAGAATCTGCACGTGGCCGGTATAAATCTTCATGTTCTCAATTGTTACGTAGTCGCTCTCACGCCCTTCGTATTGTTCAGAAAAGAGAAGGTCTTCCAGCTCATTTGTCCTTTGGCGCTGGCGCTCTTGCTCTATTTGCTCTATGCCAGTGGTTCAGTAATGGCTTTTCTAGTAGCATGTTCCTTAGCGGCAGTCTACTTACTGTGGCGACTCCATCTGAAGCGTAAAACGCTTCTGGCTATCCTGGTATCGATAACCCTTTTGCTCATCCTTGCATTCTCACTCTTTGCTGCACAACGAGGAGGATCACTAAGGGGTACGAATACAGTCTTCAACGAATTTTACTCGCAGCAGGACCGGCTGTGGATGTGGGAGCGTTCCTGGAACATGTTTGAAGAGGCACCGATGTTGGGCCACGGAAAAAACAACTGGAAGATTGCACATGGGAGGGACGGATATGCTGGCTGCAGTCGTTGTGTGTCTCGCACCTACCGGTTTTTGCACGCCCATAATGCATTTTTTCAGGCGCTATCGGAAACGGGTGTACTGGGACTGTTGTGCTACCTGATGTTAGGTCTTGGTTTGGTGAGACCGGCTATCTCAGAATTTAGGCAAGGGAATACGCTGGCTATAGCTGCCACCCTTAGCTTGGTCGCTTTTCTTGCGGTTAGTATGATCTATGGCACAGTGTACAATTTCAAAAACAACCTGAGCGTACTCACGTTTTTGATGGCTCTTAATCTGGCAGTAATTCAGGGCGGGTCAGGAGTTCAGAGCATTCACCCTCGCAAGAAAACATTATTGTTGGTTGTCCTCCTTAGCATGGTAGTTGCTTCATTGTACACCACGTATCGTTTTGATCAGGCACGCAAGTTGCAAGCAACTGCGAGTGCTCAAATCAAACAACGTGATTACGGTGAAGCCAGGAAGACGATTCAATCGGCATTGATGTTTGGCGATCGCAGCATTCTCTATCGGATGTTGGGAAGTACTTACGCGCCGGAGAAAGATTGGAAGAAATTTAATCTCTTTTACCAACAAGCGACTTCGTACGACCCATACGATCGACGCATCTTGGCGGTCATAGGCAACCAATACTTGAGGCATAAGAAGTACAGCTTAGCTCTTAAGTACACCCAGATGGCTATAGACTTAGACCCCGCTAGTCTAACAGCGCAGAAGCTACTGATAAGAATCAGATTGGCACAAAAGAGGTACAACAAGGCCATGCAACTGGCCAGGACCCTGCGCAAAAAGTATGCAAGCCGAACATGGCGGAAAAATGAATTGCGGGATATCGATAAACTTATCAAACAGATCCGACGGGCTCGTGATGCAAACAAGCCTAAATAGCCGGGTAAATCATACATTCATGGAATGATCAAGATCCGAGATAAGATCGCTCCGCTTTATGCTACCATCCTACCTGATACATTGTTGGAGATTGAAATCCCCCTAGAAAAATTCACCACATGTCTAGAATGTCCCAACACGACCAAACCCAAACTACCACGCTACCATACCAAGTGCTGTGACTACCACCCGGTGGTACCCAATTACATGGTGGGCGCCATCTTAGCTGATCAGCGACCTGAACTTGCATACGGCCAAGCACAAATACGGCAGAAAATTGCCGCGCAAGTGGGAGTGACTCCCTATGCCATCTTGCAGTCAGCTGACTATGCCCGTAGATTTAAAGAGTCTCGAGATGTGAAGATGATGACACAAGAACAAGCAAACGACTTGTTGTGCCCATACAACAAAGAGAACCTGTGCAGTATCTGGGACTACCGAAGTGAGCTTTGTGCCACTTTTCATTGCATGCCCTCCAGTGGCCACAAGGGCAGTAGTTTTTGGCAGATGATGAGAAGTCTGCTGACCACTTTTGAAAACAAGCTTGTACTGGCCGTGCTCGATCGTCTAGAATATCCAGCAAAAAGGATGGAAGTAAATTGGCGACGACCTAAAGCAATGGACATTACCCGCCCAGATGGTACGCTGGATCAAGCCCGTTATGCAACAATGTGGGGAGAAAGCGAAGGCAAGGAAGAGGCATTTTACCTAAAGTGTTTTGAGACTTTGCAGGCTATTCAACGCCCAGAAGTTGAGCATCTGCTTGGTATCGAGCTTGAGGTATTTACAAAAAAGACTTCTGTACTTGCCCATGAGTCGTGGGATCATCAGATTCCAGATCGATTGACCCTAGATCGGCAACATCCGATTTGGCAGAAGATCGTGGCCGATGGTGAATTCAAATACAAGGAGAGAACAATCAAAGTATCTCCGACTCAAATCCTATTGCTCAAGGGTTTCAATGGCACTACTCCCACTATTCGGCTGGTCCAAGAAAGTTACTTGCTACGCCAAGTACTTACCAATATGCTCTCTCGGCTGGTAGCCAGCAAAGTCCTCAAACCCAGTTGATCTACTCACTGCTCACTATCACCTCGCACTTGGGCAGCTTGTTTCTTAGGTGTGCTACCACTTCAGCAGGTGTCGATCGGTCAAGGGTCAGTTTTTGAAGTCTCTTGAGACGGATCAGTTTTTCAAAACCCTCGATAAGCGGGTTGCCCTGCAGCAATAAGTGTTCGATTTTACGAAGATGGCTCAGTTCCTCAGGGAGCTCAGTTAAGAGGTTTCCACTTAGATCCAGGAATTCCAGGTTTTTAAAATCTTTGATGGATGGATGGATTCGTTGTAGTCCATTGTGACTCAAGTTGAGCCAGCGCATGTTTTCCATGTTGGCCAAGATCAAAGGAATGCTCTTAAGTTGATTGCCTCCCAGATTGAGATATGCCAGTGATTGCAGAGATGCCATTTCATCGGGGAGTTGGGAGATCAGATTGCCTTCAAGATTGAGGGACTCGAGATGGATCAAACCCAGCAATTCTTTTGGAAATAGGTGGAAATGGTTGTTCCCGAGATGAAGAGATTGCAGATTAGTCAGCCTGGTCATTGTATTTGGTAACTGGTCCAGGTCATTGTGCCCGAGCTTGAGCTGCTTGAGCTGATCAAATTCGGCTAGGGCAGGGGGAAGTGTCTGAAGTGAATTGTGCGATAGATCGATCAGGGCAATCGAAGTCCACTCTGCAAAGCTCATGGGAATATGGGCAATGGAGTTATGTGCAAGATTTAATGTCTTCAGTTGTTCGATTGGCTTCGACAGTTCCGGCAGTGCCTTGAGTAAGTTGTGACCAAGTTGAAGGGTAACCAGATTGACTAGGTCTCCGAAATTTTCTGGGAGCTTGGTGAGTCGATTGTGGCGAAGATCCAATTGTCGAACGCGACTTAGCTGGCCGAAAGAAGAAGGAAGTGAGTCAATCGCATTGTTTGATAGATTGATGAACTGTAGCAAATCAAGGTCTCCGATAGTCTGTGGCAATGTCGATAATTCATTTTGCGATAGATCGAAGTGAACCAGACTATTAAGCGACCCAATTTCAAGCGGTAGTTCAACCAGTTTATTTTGCTGGAGATGGAGTTGGTCCAGTGTAGTTAGGCCTCCAATCCGTGGAGGCAGGTAGCGCAATTTATTTCGAGATAGATTCAGATGCTTTAAGCTTGACAATTGCCCGATGGAGCTTGGTAAAGTGTCTATCGAGTTGTTCTGTAGGTTAATCCATGAAGCGTTGGATAATTTGCCGAACGTAGGAGGAAGGGAATGCAAATTATTGCCATCTAATCGACAAGAACGTAGCTTGGTGAGATTGGAAATGGAAGAAGGTAGCTTTGCCAGTCGTGTATTGCTGATCGCGAGGTGCCGCAGGGGTAGTTGACCGATTTCAGTGGGAAGGTCAGTCAGGTTCGATTTGCTCACCGTCAGTCTAGTCAGATTTTGCAACAGACGAATGTTGGCTGGTAGGGAATCGACACTTATCCGCATCCGTGTGACTTGCTCAGGATGGGCGAAGGCTTCCTCTAAGGAAGTGACCAGTTCTGGCCTGTTTTTTTTGCACGTGCAGAGGGTCAAAGCAGCAATCAGTACAATGGTTATCCTAAATCTCATGCAATCGAGGTCTAAAAGGTCATTTTATTTGTGTCGCTCAATTGAGCCAAGATCATCCAGGGATATAACTGATATGGTAGTCGTTTGCTGTTTAGCCATTTTTCAACCATCTCATGATCGAGAAAGGGTGCACATTCGGCCTTCTTAAATCGATTCCAAAGGGCCAGCTTGGACTTGTCTCCTTGCCTAAATTCCTTGTTTGGCGGAAGGGGTTTGAGGCTACCTGCAGTCTTTAGATCACGCAGCCGAATGCTGTCGGGTAGGTAGTCCTTCATTCCGAGCCGATAGATTCTGCGTGACATGTCAGGTGATATCTTTTGTTCCATGGGGATGGAGATCATGTATTGCAGCAGCCGAATATCAGTCATGGGGTAGCGATATTCCATCTTCCAGTGCAGACCCGCCAGTTGCTCAGATTCCATACGACGATGGCTGTGGGGACGACAGACATGGTTGCGCTGGTAGGCCCGCAAGCTGGTGGGAAAACCCAGGTGTGCCATGGGAAGATACTCGGGCTGAAGCACTCCCTGGAGCTCTGGGGTGTCAAAATAGTCCTTATTGAGAAATGGGCTTTCTCCCATGTATTTCCGTTTGTCATGACGCCATTTGGCGTATCGCAATGCCACTAGTTCGGCCCAATCTTCACTGATTCGTGAGACTGCCGCTCCGGTAAAGGCACGCACACGATGTTTCCAGGTATGCCTGGATTTCATCTTTTTGAAGAAGTAGTTGAAGTAAGCGCCGCGGTCGAAGTATTCCAAATAGAAGGGGCGGCAAAAAGAAGTGACCAGTTCATCACCGGGAAACCCAGACAACACTACCTTCAGCCCCGATGCGGCAGCCGCTGACTGGATTTCATATTCTGTATTGACATTATTGCTTTGGGAGATGCCGTCACAGCATTGTGCTTCATGTGCTATGACTTGCTGAAAGGGGCGATCAATGAGCGTTTTTACATTCACAAAGTCAGTGTGCATGTCCAGGTAGTCGAGTAAATCGTAGGCTCTGAGGTTTTCCTCCACTTTTTTCTTGTCACCATCATAGTCTCTGGCTACATTGTAGGAAAGCGCCTTGACACCGGTATTGACTTGCTTGCTGAGGTGGTGGGCATAGGCAGTAATCCCTGACGAATCCAGACCACCACTAAGATGGCTGCCAACCACGTCACACTCCTCCATACGGCAGGCGACTGCATTGCCAAAATGGTGTTGGAATTCTTCGACATACGCTCCATCTGATCTATGATGGACTCGGGCATCTAGATCCAGCTGCCAGTACCGCTGTAGCCTTGCACCGTCTGGGTTGACTTTCAGGTAGTGCGCTGGTGGCAGATAGTGGATGTGGGTATGGCTGGTGCTGTCACGTGAGAATCCTAGCCCAGATATAGACTGAAAGATGTGACGCCAATCTGCGCTTTTATCGACCTGGGGCCACGCTGCAATGCTTTTCCGCTGGCTGCCAAAGGCAAAAAAGCCATCTCGATAATAGTAGCTCAAGGGGCGTACACCCATCTGGTCGCGCGCTAGCAGCAACTGACGGTTCCGTTCATCCCAGATGACGAGGGTGAATGCGCCAATCAAATGTTTGAAGCATTTTTCACCAAAGCGGAGGTATAATTCCAGCACCAACTCGCTATTGGTCGCAGTCCTAGCCTGCTGCAGTTTGGTCAAGATTTCATCCCGATTGTCGAGACGTGCATCAAAGAGCACATGCACACCCGAGGGATGATGAACGATTTTCTCAGAGGCTATTTTTGATGCTGTATGCAGACGATCAGCGGCCAGAAATATCTCACTGTGGTAGTGCTCCGATCGATCGGGCGACCACCAGGAAGATATTCTCTGTATCTCTTCAATAACCTCCTTCTCTAAGTCATGTTCCTGATGCCATGCTCCGAATATCGCTCCCATCGTATGCCGTCTTATCCAAAGGTAGAAAAGCAGATGCTATGGTTATTATCGAAAATCGTCGGCACTCTCTCCGATTTACTAGTGAGTCTCCTCCGGAAAGTGCCATCTTCACAAAATGAGACTATTTTGGACCTGCCTGCTTGGCTCGCATGGCGGAGGCAGGCAGGTGAAATTTACGCTTTTTCGAAATTGGGTGATGCCTGAGTATCAGCCAGTTGAGAAAAATGGAAAGATCGCCAAAAGAGCCATTTTTGATTTGGTGAGTTTCCGGAGGAGACTCA
>CAJQNM010000635.1 GCA_905479665.1 uncultured Saprospiraceae bacterium | reverse complement strand
AAGGTACTTTAGTGCCTTGCCTTCATGATTTGTGGTACCTGAAACGCAATGGGTTAAAACCCATTGGAGGAGTATGGCGTATATGAGAATTCGATCATGGGTTTTACTGGCGAAAGTTATCTCTTTTACCCAGGTCAGAACTTCTTTAACAAGCCAGGAAATGCCAAGGTCACCTACAGGATCTCCATCGCAAATTCCGGTAGATATCGTTTTCAGTGGCGCAGTCGCATTGCTGTAGGATCAGAAAACACGGAGCACAATGACTCTCTAGACCAGCCAGAGTCCAATATTTTGACCACGGTGTGTAAGTGAGATTTTGCCATTTCATCTCTACAGCTTTTCCCAAACCCAGCCGAAGTCAGTCTCTTGGTTGAGATTCCAGACCAGGCAAGAAAGAGTCAGTGCAAGGTAACCATACTGGATGTCGCTGGTAAGTCGCACTATAGGGAGCGTCAAAGTCTCCTGGATCAAGCACAAATCAAGGTGCCGGTGTATTTTCTACCAGAAGGTATGTACTGGATTCAACTTACGGGCAGGAAAAAAGATCTTTCAAGGGCGTTTTGTGAAAGGGTAGCATCAATACTCACTTTATGGTTCAGTAATTTTTTTTGCCACCAATAGCCATTGACCATCTGAGGGGCAATCAACGTTTATTTTACCAGCACTAGCCAAGGCGGTATGGCTGCTTTGTTTTTTAGTTCCTAAGACCTCTATCCACTCAAGCTGCCACTCCCCATCAGCGGCAATCTGCACCTCCCCTCCGTTGGTGAAGTAGACCAAATATGTTTGGTCTACGATACCTCGTATATAGGCTTCATTTTCTTCCTTGCCGAAGAGCATGTCAAGCGGCTCCATCTCAAAAAAGGGAACTCTGGTAAGAACGGTGCGCATGCTACGGATCACGCTGAGTGCATCTGCGCTCATGCCGATCCCACTTGTCGGTCGATGGAAACGAGCACTTGATGCTCCAAATAAGATGGCACGAAAGAATTTCTCCATGGCGTCCTGATCGCCTCCACCATGCCGGCCTCCATCAGCTCCATATATTTTAATATTGGTGACCGGTCTCAGGTTGTCCAGTAGCTTGAGGCGCTCGATTTGTGACAAACCATTCCGCCAGTGCTCCTCGCCACGCTGATGATTATTTTGCGATATCTCGACAAATTCGTAGAGTTCGGGATGATCAAAGCTCTCGCGGTGGCTGATGTGGTTGAGATCCCAGGGGTCCCACATTTCTGTGCAGTAAATTGTTTTATTTATTTCTCGCGCACGTTTTTTTAGGTAGGTCGACCAGAATGCTCCCCAAGATGCCGTGACGGATGTCTCGTTATCCATACAATAAAGTATGTGGTCGTAAGCCAGGGAGTAGGATAGGATCTTATCCACATACTTTTGCTGGTATTCTAGCAGCTTCATATTGTTGCGATGTGCAGGGATCGAAGTAAAAAAGGGATTGTCGGCATAAATAGGATGCGTCGGCACCGTGTCTTTTAGTTCTGTGCGCTGAGAATCGTACGAAGAATTGTTTTTTGGATTGAAGGGATTGATCTCCCAAAAGTCGCGGTAGAAATCGAAGGTGGCCCAAATTTCAATCTGTACCACAATGTCGCGATCTCGGGTCCATTGCAGAAAATTGGAAAATCGCTCCCAGTATTCTTCATCCCATCGATCCAAATCATATAGATCTTTTTCATTGTCGAAATAAAAAGCCCAAACATTCCCTTCATCGCGGCTCGACATGGTGCAGCGCACGTAGTTGCCTCCGGCTTGCGCTAGCGTATCCAAGTGTTTTTCGACTCCAGGCATTTGGAAGAGGTTGTCTTCATCAGAGCCGCCGAGGAGCACGGTCGGTGTCCCATCAAAAGTCCAGTATTGAGGGAATTGGGAGCTGATTTCTAAGCCCTGGGCGTGCAAGGAAAAATTCAGCAGGGTGAGACAAAATGCCGTAAAGGGAAGGTGAATTCTCATAAGGTTAAACCCAATTTATTCATTAGATTATCTGCTACAAGCCAAAATACCTGCGAACTCAAGGACGTCCTGCAATTTTCCTTCTCACCGTAAGAATGCCTACGATTGCGAGGCAAAATCACAGTGGAGCCCTTGATTTCATTGGTTTTTTTGACTTTCGCGACGAAAACCCAATGCATAAATTGGGATTGTGGAAAATCCTCATGTGAGAATGAACAAAATAGTTTTAGTAGCGATCATTATAGGTGCAACACCGTTCACCAGCTGCAATCACTTTTATACTCAAGCGACTCACGCTACTTCAGAAGTCGTCTCTAATGGTCGAGAGGTGCCTCGTGATGAAATGGAGCGAATTTATAATGAGGTTAAAACCCCTTTTAAATACGGTGTGGTCGTGGAGCAACCGGATAGCTCAAAGATGGTTGACTCCCCTACCATCTTCCAGCAAAATGGTAGGTGGTTTATGACCTACATTGTCTTTGATGGACAAGGGTATGAAACTTGGCTATCGGAGAGCGAAGATTTGCTCCATTGGAAATCGAAAGGAAAAATATTATCGTTTAGTGCAAATACCTGGGATGCCAACCAAAAAGCAGGATACGTCTCACTTGTCCATACCGAATGGGGTGGTGATTATACAGTAGAGCGCTTTCAAGACAGATACTGGATGACCTACCTTGGTGGAAATACAGAAGGCTATGAAGCAGGCACGTTAAAAATTGGCTCGGCAAATACAACCACTCTAACCAAAGCCAACGAATGGAATAGAACCAATGCCCCTCTCCTATCTCCAGAAGATAAAGATGCTCGTTGGTACGACAATAAAACGATTTACAAAAGTCTGATTATTCGTGATCCGAAAAAGCATACCGGGCATCCCTTCGTCATGTACTACAATGCCAAGGGACAGAAAGCAGACTATGAAAGTATTGCAATGGCCGTATCTGACGACATGCTAACATGGACTCGATACGGTGAAAACCCTGTTATCACCCGAGGCAAAGGCATATGTGGAGACGCACAGATTACTCAAATTGGCGATGTATACGTTATGTTCTACTTCGGAGCCTTTTGGAAACCAGGTGCTTTTGAACGGTTTGCTTGCTCATACGACTTAATCAACTGGACCGATTGGGATGGAGAAGACCTATTGGCCCCTTCTGAAGATTTTGACAATAGGTACGCGCATAAGCCATGGGTCATAAAATGGAACGGTGTCGTCTACCACTTTTACAATGCCGTAGGTACTAGTGGCAGAGTGATTGCGCTAGCGACATCGAGAGACTTAGGGGCCGGCAAATAATAACTTTCCGATTTGATACGGCCCTTTTTACCACCATACTTCGTTACTCAAAGCCTTGGGTAGCTAGGCTATCCGCGGTTTTCGTGCCTTGTCTGGTGGTAAAATTGGCTCGCCTGAAAACAGGAACTTATTATTCGTCGGCCCCTTAGCAAAATAACATCTACATTTGATCCTTTTCGAATCGAAGACGATGTGCAAAAATAGTACTCTTGGAAAAGCCTCTTCTTGATTTTGTCAGATCACGCACTCAACTTGGTGAGAGGTCTATTATAAACACCATCAAATTACTTGATGAAGGTGCTACTATTCCGTTCATTTCAAGGTATAGAAAGGAAATGACTGGGTCTTTGGACGAAGTCGAGGTAGCCAACATCAGCGATACTTACAATCTTGTCAAAGAGCTAGTCAATCGAAAGAATTATATTCTAAATACTATTCAAGAACAGGGAAAACTAAACAGCTCCCTTAAGACTCAAATTCAAAATACTTGGGACCCTAAAATCCTCGAAGATCTGTATTTACCCTATAAAAGAAAAAAAACCACGAAAGCCGCCCAAGCGAGAGCGGCTGGCCTAGAAGAACTAGCGGAAATCATCTTTCGCTCGAAAACCCGAAATCCAAGGAACTCGGCCAGACAATTTCTCAACAAGACCATCACGGATGTTGAACAGGCTTTAAGCGGAGCAAGAGACATCATAGCCGAAAATATCAGCGAACACAAGGTCGCTAGAGACATCGCAAGAGATATTTATACCCGGACTGCGCAGCTTAGTTCAAAACTGATCAAGAGCAAAGAAAAAGAAGCCGAGAAGTATAAAAATTACTTTGACTTCAGCCAGTCCCTTTCTAAGATACCCTCGCATCGTCTATTGGCGATGTATCGCGGTGAAGAAGAAAAATTTCTTCGGGTAAAGATAGAAATTGATGAAGAGCGCTTGGAAAGTAGATTAACCAGGTACTTTGTTAAGCACAAAACAGAATGCTCCGATGAAATAATCTTGGCATTGCAAGACAGTTTGAAAAGGCTTATCACACCTTCCATCAGCAATGAATTTAGGAAAGAAGCCAAGGCCAAGGCTGATGATGATGCGATTGACGTATTTTCTGAAAACCTAAAACAACTGCTGCTGGCTGCTCCACTAGGCGAGAAAACCGTTCTGGCATTAGATCCTGGATTTCGGACTGGTTGTAAAATTGCGGTCATCGATCGAAAAGGAAGCTTCAAGGCGAACAAAACTATATTTCCCCATCCTCCAAATTCAAGAGAAGGAGATGCAAAACAAATTGTCTTAAATCTGATTAAAAATCACGCAGTAGAGGCCATTGCCATCGGAAACGGAACCGCCGGTAAAGAATCACTAAAATGGTTAACGAACTTTGTTCCTGTGGATATTCCTTGTTACCTGGTCAATGAAAGTGGTGCTTCCATTTACTCCGCGAGTGAAGTCGCCAGAAACGAATTTCCGGATTTAGACTTAACGGTTAGGGGGGCTATTTCCATCGGAAGAAGACTAATGGATCCCTTGGCAGAACTGGTAAAGATCGATGCCAAAAGCATTGGAGTGGGTCAATATCAACACGACGTGAATCAACCTAAATTGAAAAATAAATTGGATCAGGTCGTCGTCAACTGTGTCAACAAGGTTGGTGTGAATTTGAATACAGCCAGTCATCACTTATTGTCCTACATATCGGGTCTCGGGCCTGCCCTCGCCCAAAATATCGTACACTATAGAACTGAAAATAAAGGAATTTCATCCAGGCAAGAACTGCTGAAAATCCCAAGAATGGGAGCCAAAGCATTTGAACAATGCGCCGGCTTTCTTCGAGTAAAAGACGGAGTACACCCTCTCGACAATACCGGTGTTCATCCCGAATCGTACAAATTGGTGGAAAAAATGTCGCGTTCCCTGGGAGTGCGCATAAAAGACCTGATTCAAAATGATGAATTGATCGACAAAATCGAGCTCAAGAACTTCGTTTCCGATAAAGTCGGCATGCCCACACTCAAAGACATCAGTGCGGAACTCAAGAAACCAGGGCTTGACCCTAGGGGAGCTGCTACTGTATTTCATTTTACAGAAGGCGTTAATTCGATCACCGATCTAATCATTGGGAACACGGTCAATGGCCTAGTCAATAACCTCACTAAGTTTGGGGCTTTTGTAGACATTGGAATCAAAGAAAGTGGTCTCATTCATATTTCTCAAATAACCAATGCCTTTATCAAGGATCCAAGTGAAGTGCTTTCTCTTGGACAAGAAGTAGAAGCTATGATTATTGATCTAGACATTCCCAGAAAAAGAATTTCTCTCAGTCTAAAATTCTAAAAATGCCCGCTTTGGCCTTTCAAACTAGGGGGGCAAACCTCCGGAATGGAGGGGTCGACACTAATCAATTAAATGGAAATTAAACAAGAAAAAGGTCAACTAAGCAAAGATCAAATTGATCAATGTATAGCCACCTTGGAAGCCCTAAATAGTGATACCAATCAGATATTTGATATTCCATTGGATCGCAGAATCGAACTCATCATGCAAGCTGGACGTCTCTCAAGACCGCAAAGAGATGAGTTTAAGAAACGCAAGAAAAATGCGAAGAAAAATGCCAGGAGAAAAGCTTCTGAAAGGGATAAACATGCACGCAATAAAACCGGCATACGAAGTGCTAGAGAAGCAAATGTTTTTGTTGCGCCTAAAATGCTTGCACCGACAGATAATCAGGCAAGATCTAGTGCATCTGTCGCTCCCCGCAATTGCTACGTCTGTAAAGAGCTATTTACAACCCTGCATCACTTTTATGACACCATGTGCGAAACATGTGGTGACTTTAACTATGCCAAGCGCTTCCAATCGTCAGACCTTACCGGACAGGTTGCGCTGGTCACTGGCTCCCGCCTTAAAATTGGCTATCACATCACCCTGATGATGCTGCGTGCTGGAGCGACGGTCATTGCAACGACAAGATTCCCCGTAGATTCTGCTTCGCGTTTTGCCAAAGAAGCAGATTTTGAAACATGGGGGCATCGGCTGAAAATACATGGCCTAGATCTAAGACATATTCCCAGCGTCGAAATCTTTTGTAATTATATAGAACAACAATACGATAGGCTGGATGTGCTGATCAATAATGCCGCTCAGACCGTGAGACGTCCCGCAGGTTTCTATCAGCATCTACTGGCAGAGGAGGAGCGTCCTATTTCTGAACTATCGCCCTTCGTAAAGGATCTACTCTCAGATCATGAAGCCTGCGTACAAGCATTGGGCGCTACCCGTATTATGACAGAAGAATTGGACAAAAACCTACCCGTTTCCTGGCACGGAAAGCAGGTAGGAATCGGAATAAGTGCTTCGGCAAAATTATCGCAAATTGCCTACACTATAGATCATTCCCTACCCTCTCAGGAAGTTTTTCCCACCGGTGAATTGGATGCTGACTTGCAACAAATTGATTTGAGAAAGACCAACAGCTGGAGATTAAAATTAGGAGAAGTAAATACCAGTGAAATGCTAGAAGTACAACTCGTTAATTCCATTGCTCCTTTTGTACTATGCAATCGCTTGGTTCATCTCATGAAAAAGGAAAACACCGGTATGAAACACATCATCAATGTTTCTGCAATGGAAGGAAAATTCCATAAATATCACAAGGAATCTAGACATCCCCATACAAATATGGCCAAAGCTGCATTAAACATGATGACCCTTACTTCATCTGCAGATTTTGCAAAATATGGCATATATACCAATGCCGTAGATACAGGATGGGTAACCGACGAAGACCCTATCGAGTTGGCTAAAAGGAAAGAAGAAATTCATGACTTCCAGCCGCCATTAGATATTGTAGACGGAGCAGCCAGAGTGATGGACCCCTTGTTCGATGGGATTAACACTAAAAAACACTGGTGTGGCAAGTTTCTAAAAGACTATAGACCAACCAGCTGGTGAGATAACAAAGAAAGGAATTTGTCAAAATATATAAGTTGGGCACTCGGCAGAATGCCCTGAAGCTGGGCTTTTGATTAATTGTCATATCATTAGTATCATTAGTACAAATTTGTTCGAATACTAAATGAGACATCTGCTGCAATTATTCATCCTCCTTCTTTTCATAAATACTCCAGTTCATTCACAAGATTTGGCAGAGAGCTACATCGCCAAATGGAAAAATATGTATCCATCTAAGGCATTGCAATCGGGCATGCGTTCTTCTGTATTTCAATATGAACACTTATCGAGAGACCAGGTCAACGAATGGGTGCACTACAATCAGCAAGTCCTTGAGGGACTGTTAGGTGAGCATGTTATGATCGATCCTATAGATGGGCGACTACTCCGTGTGCAGGCTCAATCAGAAGTTGATAAATGGCAAATGCTTTCAACACATACGACTTCACTTAGACTCTATTCTCAGCTCATTTTGAAGGCGGTTCCTAGTGTGTTTGACGGAGATTTCTTGCTGGCACCGGAAAAATCGAGGCTGGTCTGCACTCGACTAGAGGCTGTGGAAAAATTGTCTTTGGCAGCTGTGGCCAATTTGAAAAAGGTAGATCATGTCGACTTGGATCGAGGATTGACAGATCTAAGGAAGTCGCTCCAATATTTAGAAAGTGAGCTTCCGATGGGAGGAAGCTGCTCCGACTTTGAGGCAAAGTTGAGGAATGCGGTGCAGGGCCTTGAGGCTCTAATTGAGCATGGTAAATCTACTCTTAAACCAATGGCGACGGATGGGAAGTCCGCAATCGGTCCAGACGAGTTCAACCGAAGACTTAGGCTATATACCGATAGCGAAATGACATCAACAACCCTGGCAGAAATGTCCCTGGCGGAAATCTCGACGGCAAAGGATCTCATCGCTAAAGTGTCTAAAGAATATCTACTTAGCACATATCCGGACAAGAGCTTGCCCAAGGTTGAGGCTGAAATAATAGAGCGGGCCTTCGCCGATATGGAAAAGGATGCACCGCTGAACGCCGAAGAATATCTACAATTCTGGCAGCAATTGGCGGATGACGCAGTGCGCTTTATCCAGGAAAATAATATTGCTACGCTGCCTAAAAATCAGACCTTACAAATTCGGACAGCACCAGAAAGTGCCGGCGCTGCTGCACGCACTGGTTGGGTTGGAAATGCGCCACCATTTCATCCGAATCCCATGACCACCCTATATTTACCCTCGATTCCCGACACCCTACCAGCACAAGAGCAAATCGATTTCTGGGCTTCATTCAATCGGCCATTCAACAGAATGATTGCTATCCACGAGCTTTTTCCGGGGCACTATATGCAACTCAAAATAAGTCGAGAGACACCTCATCCCATCCGATTGTTGTTTCCCTATGGTCCCTACATAGAAGGTTGGGCAACCCTTTGTGAAAGGGTCTTGCTCGATGCCGGGTGGGAAGCAGGTAACCACTTAACCTTCCTGGCACATCTGCGCAAGCGGCTCGAGAATGCTAATCGAGCGTATACCTCCGTACAAGTACACTGCAATGAATGGACCCAAGAGCAGGTCATGAAGTTCTCCACGGAGACTTCTTTGCTGGCACCGCAGTTTGCTAAAAGTCTCTGGGGACGCATAGAAAGGTCGCCCATGCAGATAACTTCCTACTATTGGGGTGGCGCCCAGTTTACTGATTTGTTAAACAAGGAAAAAGAGAGATTGGGGAGTACATTCGATCTAAAACAATTCATGGATACCATCATGATTGCAGGCCCGATTCCTGTTGAAGAGTTCTATGCTATTTTTGAACATAGTCATCCCAATTAAAACTTGGAACGGATAGAACTGCAACCCGGATATTCAATTTCTAGAGTCATCAAGGGAGGGTGGCACCTGTCTGGTGGCCACGGTAAAATATCTGAAAAGCAGGCACTGGAGGATATGTATCATTTTGTAAGAGCAGGAATCACCACCTTCGACTGTGCCGATATCTATACGGGTGTTGAAGAACTAATTGGCAAGTTCAGAAAAAAATATCGTGATCAATTTATTGCGGGCGACTTGCCGTCGATCCAGATTCATACCAAATATGTTCCCGATTACAATGCCCTGGCCACTTTGACCAAGGATGAGACATCACGGATCATAGATCGTTCTTTGCGACGGCTAGGTGTGGAGCGACTCGATGTAGTACAGTTCGCCTGGTGGGATTATCAGTTCCCTAAATATATAGACACGGCGGTACACCTCTCTGAATTACAGAAAACAGGAAAAATACGCTTCGTAGGTATTACCAATTTTGACAGCAAACGTGTCCAGGAACTATTAGATGCCGGAGTGAAGATCGCTGCGAATCAAGTGCAATATTCAGTACTCGATCAACGGGTAGAAGCAGAGATGACTGCTTTGGCTCAAAACCACAACATACCCTATCTCTGCTATGGTGCCCTAGCCGGAGGTTTTCTAAGTGATCACTATCTGAATGCTCCTGATCCATCACCGCCGTACGAAAATCGGTCCTTGACAAAATATCGCTTAATTATAGATGAATTTGGGGGCTTTAAACTTTTTCAAAAAGCACTACAGGTATTACGTGATATCGCGGATCAATACAATGTGGGTATTGCAGAAGTGGCTTGCAAATATATATTGCAAAAGCCAGCGGTTGGAGCGATCATCGTAGGTGCACGAAACCGAAATCATTTAGAAAACTTGCAAAAATTAAGTGGCTTTACCCTGGCTGCCACTGATTTGCATGCGATAAATACCATCGTTGCACAAAGCAAAGGACCTACCGGAGCATTTTACGAACTTGAGCGTGATAAGACCGGCAAACATGGATCTATCATGAAATACAATCTAAGCGAAGGCTAATTTTGAATATAGATCAATCACAAGAAAATAGTCCTTCGCTTGATTTTTATGGCGGAGTCTTGGGTGCCCTACTTCCCTTCCTCCTATTTGTCATTGGGGTCATTGCGATAGCCTTATCGGGCGCTCCGGATGAACGAGGTTTTTGGCCAGTCCTCATTTTTGCGCTGGGACTTGGATTACTACTATGCAAAGACCGAACTGCCTACTCAGAGGTAGTTGTTTCCGGGATGTCAGAGAAGATCGTGATGATCATGATTATGGCATGGATTCTCGCGTCCATTATTGGAGTTCTGATGACGCTGACCGGTTTTGTAGATGCACTCCTCTGGCTCTCGAGTCTGTTGCATCTCACTGGGTCGGGCTTTACCATTTCCACATTTGTCATTTGCTGTATCGTATCCCTGTCGACAGGATCGAGCTTTGCGACCATATTAATATGTACTCCCTTATTCTACCCTACCGGAGGCATGCTAGGCGCATATCTCCCAGCACTAGCGGGGGCCATCATTGGAGGGGCAACTTTCGGTGACTTTGTCGCCCCCATCTCAGATACCACGATTGCCAGCGCTTTGAGTCAAAATGCTGAAATAGGTGCCACGGTAAAGAGCCGCTTGAAATATGTTTTTCCCGCAGCCATTCTTGCATTAGTAGGCTATGGCATCGTGAGTTATGGCAATAGCACTACAGCCCAGGCCCTGGAAACCCAGCACCTCGGAGACCCCAGAGGCCTGCCGATGTTGTTGGTTCCAGCTTACATTATCTATCTCTTTCTGAAAGGCAAACATCTTTTGCATGGCCTTTTATTCGGCGTACTGCTCGGCACCTTTTTGGGCTTGGCTTTAAATCTATTGCCATGGTCTCAGGTGCTTTCCTTGGATTTAGAAAATTTTGTAGCCAAAAGCTTTATTATCGATGGCATCAATCGTGCGGTCGGACTTAGCATATTTACGATATTATTGATGGGGCTGGTCGCTGGTTTGAAAGCCAGTGGGCTGATGAATACTCTGGTAGATTTTGCCACTGCACGAGCTAAAACAGAAAAACAGGCGGAAGGCTGGATCGTTGCCGTCATGAGCATCGCGGTATTACTAACCACACATAGTATAGTGGCCATACTGATGGTAACCGATTTCACTAAGAAAACGGGCGAGGCTTTGGCAGTTTCAAAGATCAGGCGAGCCAATCTGCTCAGTCTGATCGCCTGTATATTTCCCTTTGTCCTGCCCTATTTTATACCGGTCATCTTAATGGCGAACATGACCAACACCGGACAAGAGTTCGGTATCTCTCCGGTGAGTCCCATAGAAATTGGTTTGTATAATTTTATGGCCTGGGGTTTGCTGCTCATGACCATGGTGACCTTAGTATCCGGCTGGGGGCGAAACAAAATGAATAAAGAACAAATGTAATGGAAGAGAATCTG
>CAJQNM010000634.1 GCA_905479665.1 uncultured Saprospiraceae bacterium | reverse complement strand
ATCTTATTTATTGTTGTGCCTCCAGCTATCCCGGAATATGCCTCCCTGCACGCAGGCGGCACATCAATAATATTCTTCATCCGTCAAAAATGCCTGCACATATTCTTGCACGCTTTCTTCCAAGGAATAAAAATCTGCTGTATAGCCAGCATCTCGAACCTTTTTCATATCTGCTTCCGTAAAATATTGGTACGTGTCTCGAATATCCTCTGGAGTGTCGATAAAAGAAATGACTAGGTCAATATTTTGAGCAGTAAAAACGGCGGTAGTCAGGTCAAGAAAGGATCGTGCTTTGCCAGTACCACAATTGTACAGTCCGGAATCACAATGACCTTTGGCAAAAAAGAAAATTAAATTTAATAGGTCTTTGATGTAAATAAAATCCCGGCTCTGCATACCATTGGCAACCTCAGCACGATGAGATCGAAATAATTTCATGCCACCTGTCTGCTTTATTTGCCGAAAGGCATGCCAAACAACACTCGCCATCCGTCCCTTATGATATTCGTTGGGGCCAAAAACATTAAAAAATTTAAGCCCGTACCAGAGCGGTGGAGTTTCGGTTTGTTGCAACGCCCATATGTCAAAATCATTTTTGGATGCACCATATGGATTAAGTGGTACAAGATCAGATACGATGTCGTGGTCATCCCGATAGCCGAGCGAGCCATCTCCATAAGTGGCTGCACTTGAGGCATATACTAAAGGTATATTATGCTTCGTCGCAGCAAGCCAGACCGACTTGCTATATTCGAGATTTAATTCATCAAATATTTTTTTATTCTTCTCCGTTGTGTCGGTTCGCGCTCCGAGGTGATAGATCAATTCTACATCTTGCCCTCGTATTTTCAACCACTTGAGAAAGTCGTCGCGGTGTTTTAATCCACGGACCTGTTTGTCTCCCAGATTACGGACTTTGTCGATTCGATCGAATGCATCGACCACCATGATATCTTGATGACCAAGATCATTTAGGGCCCGGATCAAACAACTACCGATAAAACCAGCACCACCAGTCACCACAATCATGATTCGACTGGGGTGGCATACGCTTCTATAGGAGGACAGGTACAGATCAGGTTGCGATCACCGTATGCATTGTCCACTCGACTTACGGCCGGCCAAAACTTGTGAGCCTGTCGTAGCCAGGGCAAGGGATAGGCAGCTTTTTCACGCGAATAGGGAAATTCCCAGATATCTGCAGCAATTGCAGCGATGGGATGCGGAGCATTGCACAGTACATTGGCCTCTACCGGATACTCGCCCTGCAGTACTTCGTCAATTTCTTTGCGGATTGCAATCATCGCCTCGCAAAAGCGATCCAACTCACCCAAATCCTCACTTTCTGTAGGCTCAATCATCAACGTACCGGCAACCGGAAAAGACAGGGTCGGAGCATGAAATCCATAGTCAATAAGCCGCTTGGCAATATCTTCCGCCTCCACTCCCCCCTCCTTGAAGGGTCGCATATCCAAAATTAACTCGTGCGCGGAATATCCATGTGCCCCGAGGTAGAGCACCTGGTAGTGGTCTTGGAGGCGGGCTCGGATGTAGTTTGCCGTAAGTATCGCGATACGAGTAGCTTGAGTCAGCCCTTCTCCCCCCAACAATTTAATGTAAGCGTATGAAATTGTAAGGATGCTCGCACTGCCAAACGGCGCTGCAGCTACCGCTGTAGTCGCTAATTCTTGACCCCCCCGCGTATGAAAGTGCTCGGGTAAGAATGGTACCAAGTTTTGATGCACACAGATCGGGCCCATGCCAGGACCTCCCCCGCCATGAGGGATGGCAAATGTTTTATGCAGGTTGAGATGGCAGACATCGGCCCCGATGATGCCGGGACAAGTCAACCCAACCTGGGCATTCATGTTCGCTCCATCCAGGTAGACCAGGCCACCATGCTCGTGAACCAAGTTGCAGATTTCCTGGATCCCCTCTTCAAATACACCATGGGTAGAAGGGTAGGTAACCATCAGGCAGGCCAGGTTGTCTTTGTGGTCGCTGCTCTTCTGTCTCAAGTCCTCGATACTAATATTGCCCACCTCATCGCAAGCCACTAGCACTACCTGCATGCCGGCCATCACCGCACTGGCCGGATTGGTGCCATGTGCTGAAGTTGGAATCAGTGCTATACTGCGATGACTTTGGCCCATGTCCTCGTGATAGGCGCGGATAGTCATCAACCCAGCATATTCGCCCTGTGCTCCTGAATTGGGCTGGAAGGAACAAGCCGCAAAGCCGGTAATCTTACAGAGATCTTCGCCCAGCTCGTGGATAAGTTCAAGATATCCCTGTACCTGATCTGCGGGAGCAAATGGATGAACGTGGGCAAAGGCATCCCACGTAAGTGGCATGAGCTGGGTAGCCGCATTAAGCTTCATAGTGCATGAACCCAAAGGGATCATGGCATGCATCAAAGAGAGGTCTTTATTTTCCAGACTTTTCAAATACCGCATCATCTTGGTCTCCGTCTGATGTGCATGAAAGATGGGATGATCCAGATAGGAAGTCTTACGACGCAACGATTCTGAGATATCTCCAGCCAGTTGAGCGGTAGCAGGAGCTGTCTCGAATACGCCTAAGATTAGATTTAACTCCGTGAGATCGGTTGTTTCATCTAGGGAAAATTGCACCCTTCCTGCCGGATAGTGCAGATTGATATTCGCAGCCAAAGCTCTTTGACGCAATTCTGCCTGCTTTTCGTCTGAAACTTCAACAGATATGGTATCAAAGTAATGTTGCGACTTCACTGACCACCCTTGGGCAGCCAAAGCCTCGGCAGCGGTAGTCGCTTTTGCCAAGATATCTTCGGCAATAAATTTTAACCCTTCGGGTCCGTGATAGACAGCGTACATCCCAGCCATGATCGCTAGCAGTGCTTGGGCCGTACAGATATTGGAGGTGGCCTTCTCTCGACGTATGTGTTGCTCACGCGTCTGAAGAGCCATGCGCAGTGCTGGTTCTCCCCGGCGGTCGACAGACAAGCCAATAATTCTTCCTGGGATCTGACGCTTAAAATCTTCTTCTGTGGCAAAGTATGCAGCGTGCGGCCCACCAAAGCCCATGGGCACTCCAAATCGCTGCGTAGTACCTACGGCGGCATCGGCACCCCACTGTCCGGGAGCCTGGTAAAGGGTGAGGGCAAGCAAGTCTGCGGCCACCGTGACGTAGGCATTTTGCGCATGCACCGACTCGCAAAATTGTTGGTAATCCTGCACCTCGCCAACATTATTAGGATACTGCAGTAAGACACCAAAGACATCTTCCAAATTCGCAGATTGCCAGTCGCCTACTCTTATTTTGATCCCGAGTGGGTTGGCACGAGTTTGCAAAACCTCCAGTGTTTGTGGAAAAACACCATGATCTACAAAGAAGGTGTGGGCAGGATTTTTACGGTTCTTTTTTGCATAGACTGCATAAAACATGGTCATCGCCTCGGCAGCTGCTGTGGCCTCGTCGAGCAGTGATGCATTTGCAATCGGCAATCCAGTAAGATCACTCACCATTGTCTGAAAATTGAGCAACGCCTCCAGACGACCCTGGGCAATTTCAGCTTGATATGGTGTGTACTGGGTATACCAGCCGGGATTTTCTAAAATATTCCGCTGGATGACTGGGGGTGTGACCGTACCGTAATAACCCAATCCAATATAAGACCGGTGACGGATATTTTTTGCCGCGATCCTTTTTACGTGTTTGAGATAGGCATATTCCGATAGACCCTCACTGATATCAAGTTTTTGTCTCGACCGAATACCGGCAGGTATGGTCTGATCGATGAGGTGCTCCAGGTCAGGTACGCCAATGACGTCGAGCATGGTTTGGCATTCGTCCTCATTGGGACCTAAATGCCTGCGCAAGAAATCTTTCAAGAGTTATGCTTTTTTTCTTTTCCCGAAAAACAAAGAGCTGCCACAATGAGAAAGAGCTTTTGGGCTTCTACAATGAAAATGCCTTCTGAATATCTTTTACCCGATCTAGTTTTTCCCAAGTAAAGGTCTCTACCGTTTTGAGGCGACCTTTGCCATTCATACCGATACGTACTTTTTTCTTACCGGGTTTCCGCCCCATGTGACCGTAGGCAGCCGTTTCGAAATAAATCGGATTTTTCAATCCGTAAGTCTTTACAATAGATGCTGGTTTCAGATCGAACAATTCATTGATCTTCACTCCGATCTGAGGATCTGACAGGCCAGGCACGTTGCAGGTTCCGTAGGTGTTTACATATAAACCAACCGGATCCGCAACCCCAATCGCGTAGGCGACTTGCACCAAGCACTTGTCGGCCAATTTTGAGGCAACAATATTTTTTGCAATGTGGCGAGTGGCATATGCTGCCGAGCGATCCACTTTTGAAGGATCTTTGCCTGAGAATGCTCCACCTCCATGCGCGCCTTGTCCTCCGTAGGTATCGACGATAATTTTTCTACCCGTGAGACCGGTATCTCCGTGTGGCCCTCCGATCACAAACTTGCCTGTGGGATTTACGTGCAATTTATAGCGCGCGTCAAATAATTTCTTGATCCGCACCGGAAGCTTCTTCAGCACGCGAGGAATCAGGACTTTCCTCACGTCCTGCTTTATTTTATTCAGCATTTTTGACTCTGCCGCAAAATCATCGTGCTGCGTCGAAATGACAATCGTGTCGATGGCCACTGGTTTGTGATTTTCGTCGTAGCGGATAGTCACTTGCGATTTGGAGTCCGGTCGCAAATAGGTCATCTCTTTTCCAGCCTTGCGCAGTGCGGCAAGCTCCATGAGCAAGAGGTGTGACAATTCAAGTGGCAGTGGCATGTAGTTGCTGGTTTCGTTGGTTGCATAACCAAACATCATACCTTGATCACCAGCGCCCTGCTCCTTCTTCTCGCCGGTATTTACACCTTGCGCAATATCTGGCGACTGCTCGTGTATCGTTGAAATGACTCCGCACGAATCTGCATCAAACTGATACTCCGACTTGGTATACCCAATCCGCTTAATTACCTCGCGGGCCGTTTTCTGTACGTCGATATACGCATTGGATGTGACTTCTCCAGAAATGACAGCTAGGCCGGTGGTGACCAGAGTCTCACAAGCAACCCGGGCGTTGGGATCTTGTACAAGGAAAGCATCAAGTACGGCATCAGAAATCTGATCTGAAACTTTGTCCGGATGCCCTTCAGAAACTGATTCTGAAGTGAAGAGGTAGTCGTTTTTCGCCATTTTACTTGAAATGAATAATGAAATCTTGTAATGGGTGCAAAGATAATTTTTAATCTACTTAATCTCACACCTGAGCAGCCTTTGCCCTTCGAGTGTTCCTTCGAGTTGATCACCTATCTGGATCGGGCCCACACCTGCGGGTGTACCTGTGAAGAGTAGGTCACCCATTTGCAGTTTGAAATACTGCGAAACGTAGCATATTAGAAAATTGAAATCGAAGATTAAATCTGAGGTATCGCCATCCTGTACCAGCTCTGCATTTTTATGCAACTGAAATTTCAGCGCGCTGGTAGTGAGTCGATCTAGAGGTACAAAGCTGCCCACCGCTGCCGAATGGTCAAATCCCTTTGCAATCTCCCACGGATGTCCTTTTTCTTTTAGTTTTTGCTGTAGATCGCGAGCCGTAAAGTCGATGCCGAGGCTAACCTCCTTAAAGTATCCAGCGGCAAACTCAGGCTGGACGTGACGTCCATTCTTACAAATCTTAAGGACGACCTCCAGTTCGTAGTGGACATCCTTGGTAAAATCTGGATAGTAGAAGGGCTTGTTTTCCAGCAGCAAGGCAGAAGGTGGTTTCATGAAAACAAGTGGAGTAGTCGGTACCGGATT
>CAJQNM010000633.1 GCA_905479665.1 uncultured Saprospiraceae bacterium | reverse complement strand
GTGACAATCACCGATACCGACAATGGCTGCACCAGCATGTGTGAGGAAGAAGTCACCCAAAATATCGATGTACCGAGTTGTGATATCACCGGCGGTGGTGAGCTCACCTGTACGACTACTTCGTTTGTCTTATCCGCTAGCACCGATGCAACCAATGCCACTTATTTGTGGAGTACCGGAGAGACAACTGCGATGATCACCGTGACCACTCCAGACACCTACACCGTGACAATCACCGATACCGACAATGGCTGCACAAGCATGTGTGAGGAAGAAGTCACCCAAAATATCGATGTACCGAGATGTGATATCACCGGCGGTGGTGAGCTGACCTGTACGACTACTTCGTTTGTCTTATCCGCTAGCACCGATGCAACCAATGCCACTTATATGTGGAGTACCGGAGAGACAACTGCGATGATCACGGTGACCACTCCTGACACCTACACCGTAACAGTCACCGATACCGACAATGGCTGCACCAGCATGTGTGAGGAAGAAGTCACCCAAAACACCGGCGCACCTTCTTGCGCACCTTATGATGTCAATCCGGAAAGCGGACCATTGCAAAAAGATGGATCCTTTAGCTTCAGTATTGCTGGCGGAACAGCACCATACTCATGTATCGTGATACGTCAAAGTGATATGACTGAGATAGATATGGAATCTGGATTGGCGGAAGGAAATCAGATTGATGTGACCTCCTTAGCTGCCGGAGCCTATGCAATCATGATCAAAGGAGCCAATGGCTGTGCATCACAATGCTTTGTTACAATCTTCCAGGGCAACATTACGATCGTTAAGACCATTGTGATGGGACCCGATCCGACTGGCACGCCCAACGAATTTACGTTGATGTACGAGATTGCAGTGTCTAATATTGGCGACGTCTCGGGAGTGTACGATCTCTTCGACACACTCAGCTATGGTGATGGTGCGACAGTATTGTCTGCAGTGCCAGAGTACGTCGCAGGAGGAGATGGGCTTAACACCAGCATCCTGCTAGCCTCGTACACTGAAAACGCTCAATTAGTCAGGGATGAACCCATTGCCGCATCAAGAACTGACACATACAAGGTCACTGTGACCATTCTTGTGGATCCGAACGTGGTCACTGAGCTGAGTTCAGATTGTGACATGGAGGAGGACGAGATGGGCACTGGATTATTAAATACTGCAACCGTTGCGTTCACGACAGCGCAAATTGAAGGTTCTCGAATCTCTCAAGCTGGTATGGAAAGGGTTCTGATCTTCAGCGATACTGCTTGTGCACCGATCCCCATGCCAGCCGTAGACATTGTCAAATCGATATTGACTGAGCCTGAAATGGTCATGGGAATGCCTGGTCTCTATGCGATGCAGTACGGCATAGACATTATCAATACTGGAGATGCGGTCGCTTACTATGACTTGGTCGATACCTTTAAATTTGGCGGAGGTGTCGATCCAACTTCAGTGATGGTCACCTACGACCCTAGCAACACAGACGGCCTACAGGGTATGCAGAATGAAGGTTTCAACGGTGAGGATAATCATCTCATTATTGATGATGAACAAATAGAGGAAGGTGCCACAGAGCGCTGGATTATTGATCTCGAGTTTCTATTAGTGCCTGCCGAAATCGTCCAATCAGAAATCGACTGCAACCTGACACCTGGAGAAGAGGGCACTGGATTGTTCAATACTGCCAATGTGGAAGATGGTGTTCCCTTTGAATCCGATAGCGCCTGTACGAATATCCCTTGTTTCCTTGAAGTAAGCTGCCCCTCTGAGGACCTAGGTATGATCACCTGCGATGATCTTCCACCTCCCATTGCTCAGAATGTGGCAGAGTTTGAGGCCCTGGCCGGCAATAGCAGTGTTGGTGATGTGAATTGTGGAGAGATCATCATAATTGGAGAAGACGAACCTTGGGGTCCGTTTTGCAACGAACAATCGATCGAACGATCCTATATCATCTTCGACGATCTCAATGCGAATGAAATACTTGATGAAGGCGAAGCAAGTGATACTTGTTACCAAAGGTATACGATTTCGGCCTCATCATGGCACATAGAAGGAGTTCCTGCTGACACCACGCTTACATGCGGATCAGACCTACCGCCTTGGGCTGTAGTCACGGCGATAGATAATTGCGGAGGGGAAATCGCGATCAATCGAGTGGCTGTGCCTGGCTTTGCATCATGTGGAGGCGACTTTATCGAACGCCGCTGGACGGCCACTGATGCCTGTGGCAATTCACGAACAAGAGTACAGACCATCCGCTTTTCGGATGATGTACCACCAGTGCTCGTGGTCCCTGAGGATTTATTTTTACAATGTGGCCAGGACGTGCCAGAGCCGACCCATGAAGTGTCAGACAATTGCTCACGAGTAAATGTAACGCTGACTGAAGCACAGGAAGACCTTGGGCCCTGCTCGTATCGCCTTGTGCGCACGTGGCGTGCTACCGATGGCTGTGGAAATACGGTCACGAAATCACAAACCATTGAGGTCCAAGACAACGAAGCCCCAACCGTTACGATGGTCAATCCGATGCTTGCGGGGATTGAGAATGGTGGCACCATGATTATGCAAGGTTGTGATGATCCGCAAATTGCGATGGCAGATGCAATCTTCGATGATTGTTGCACAGCACCTCTCTTGATTGAGCCTTTCGATCAGTTGATAGCAAGCTCTGTATGCGATGTGTTTGGCTACTATCGAAGATGGAAATGTGGATATGTCGTGACCGATGGTTCTGGCAACACCACTGAATTTTCGTTTTTTGTAGAGCAACACGACAACCAACCACCTGTTTTCGCGAATCTGCCAGCCGACGCAAACTTCAGCTGCAACACACTGATGCCACCAGCCCCAGAAGTGTTAGCTACCGACGATTGCAGTGCTGTCGACATCTTTATGACCGAGTCGATTATTGGAGATAGCAGGAGTGCAGATGGATTTGCTGTTGCTCGTTTGTGGACGGCGGTCGATCAATGTGGTAATGCAGCTACACATACTCAGATGATTACGTTCTGCGATTTTGAGCCGAACTCAGTCATGGCTGAGTTAGGGAACACTGTGTGGATGGATAAAAATCAAAATGGTTTGCAAGATTCTCTCGAACATGGAGTGAACAACATACTTGTATACTTATACCATGATGTGGATGGCAGCCTAGAAAATGCTCAATTGATTGACTCTATGAAAACGGTGAGTATAAATGGATTGACGGGACAGTACGGATTTTCGTATCTAAATCCTGGCGACTACATTTTGAGATTTGAAGTAGCTGATAGTTTCCTTTTTACAACTCAAGATGTGGGTCTAGATGAGGAATTAGACAGTGATGTGCGGCAGATAGACGGCAGGATTGTCGGAATCACGGTTGAACCAGGTCAAGCACTCATAGATCTCGATGCCGGACTAATCGATCAGTCTAGTCTTCCGCCCGTTGAGATAGTCCGTTTCAACTCTACGGTACGCAATTGTAAAACCGATCTATCTTGGATTTCTAGATCTGATGCAAATGTGGCTTCGTATGAAGTAGAAAGATCTGTTGATGGAGTTTCTTTTGAGCATGTATCTACGCTTGAGGCGGTTGGAAATTTAACTAAACAGCAGTCGTATCAATATGAGGATGAAGAACTGGGAGAGTCTCACTACTACCGACTGAGAATGGTAGATCTTGATGGGGTCTCTGAGTATTCCAGCATCCGATTTGCTCAGGCAGATTGCAAGAAAGCTTTGGAAGTAAGTGTCTACCCAAATCCAACTCAAGGGATCATCAATCTCAGTTTTGAATCTGAGAATGACTTACACTATACCTTAATGAATGAACTTGGGCAAGTACTCAAGAGTGGCACCATACGCGCTGGTCATGGCCAAGAAAAAGTTTTCGATTTGACCGGACTTTCTTCTGGAGTTTTTATGCTTCGCACCACTACTGGTCATGCAGCTAAAACGTTTAGGATCCTGAAGCAGTAGCAAGGGTACACATACACCCCGACCGACGTCCCACAAAAGTGTGGAACATGGTGCTTATTTGTTCGGACAGATAAGTCGCTATGTAGATAAGAACACTGGAGAATGTATACTAGCAAGTAGTTTGAGATAGTGGACAGACTTCGAAGATAGTTTTGAGTAATTTGAATAGCTCAGTTCCCAAAATCGGGAACTGAGCTTTTTTTTGAACAAACATCCTGACCACAGATCGCAAGGATAGGGCCTAACTTTATCTCCCCAATGACCTTGTTATGAAGGTATGGGAGTATCCAGCTGAGCTAGCGATGCCTCAATATCCTCGCTAGTCACTTCGTGTCTAACCAGTTTTCCTGCAAAGTAGTCTTCATACGCTTTCATATCGAAATTTCCATGACCACAAAGATTGAGTAAGATGGTTCGTGAAACTCCTTCCTCTCGACACTTTAGTGCTTCTTGTCTCACTGTTGCAATAGCATGCGTGGCCTCAGGCGCTGGAATGATTCCTTCGGCCCGCGCAAACTGTACGCCAGCATCAAAAACTTCCAAGTTGTCGTGAGCGACAGCTTCTATGAGATCGTCCCTAAGGAGCTGACTGACTACGGCACCTGCACCGTGGTAACGCAGGCCACCCGCATGAATTGGAGCGGGTACAAAATTATGCCCTAGTGTATACATCGGCAGCAATGGAGTCATCCCAATTGTGTCTCCAAAATCGTAGCGAAAAACTCCCCGGGTTAATTTAGGACAAGAGGCAGGTTCGCTTGCGATGCAGCGAATGTTTTTTCCTTCTTCAAGATTCATACGAAGAAAAGGAAAAGCAATCCCTGCAAAATTGGAGCCTCCACCAAATGGAGCCACAACGATATCTGGTAGATCACCTGCCTTGTCCATCTGTGTGACCGCCTCTTGCCCCAGTACAGTCTGGTGCATCAAGACATGATTCAGCACACTACCCAAAGAGTACTTGGTACCAGGATCCATCGCTGCCCTTTCCACTGCTTCTGAAATCGCAATCCCCAGTGAGCCCGGAGAGTCGGGATCCTGACTCAAGATCTTACGACCAGCCTCCGTTTGGTCTGAGGGTGAAGCGTGGACCTTGGCGCCCCAGGTATTCATCATCATTTTGCGATAGGGCTTGTGGTGATAGGAGATTTTTACCATGTACACCTCGCACTCGATGTCAAAATGATTGCAGGCAAAGCTGAGCGCACTCCCCCACTGTCCGGCTCCGGTCTCGGTCGTAATGCGCTTTACGCCCTCCTTCATGTTGTAGTAAGCTTGCGCCACTGCCGTATTGGGTTTATGCGATCCAGATGGACTGCCACCCTCATACTTATAATAGATCTTGGCAGGTGTGTCCAGTGCCTTCTCCAGGCCATAGGCCCGGTAAAGTGGTGTGGGGCGCCAAAGCGTATAAATGTCTCGGACTTCGTCTGGTATATCGATCCATTTCTCAGTAGACACCTCCTGCATGATTAATTCCATGGGAAATAATGGGGCCAAAGCTTCTGGTCCTATAGGTTCCTTGGTACCTGGGTGCAACGGAGGGAGTGGCTTGTTGGGCATATCCGCGACGATATTGTACCATTGACGCGGTATTTCCTGCTCACTCAGGGTGATCTTGCGATTTCTCATATTGGGTTCGTTTAGTTGATTCAGTTAAGGCCAGAAATTACGGAGTCTCCTTCAACGTTCCAAGCAACCTTTGAGAATCTCGCAAAATTTCCAAACATCCTGAAAAGAGTTGTACAAGGGTACTGGCGCTACCCGCATTACACCTGGCTCACGCCAGTCGATCATTACACCTTTTTCCCGCAGACGAGTTTGTAGATCACGACTCGTACCAGATACTTTTAGCGAAAGCTGGCTGCCACGCTTGTCCTTTTCTGCTGGCGTAATGATCTCGATCTGGTCAGAGAATTTCGATCTGATTTGATCCTCCAAAAATCCGGTCAGCAAAAGTGATTTCTTCCGCAGACGCTGCATCCCAACTTCTTTAAAGATCTGCAGCGAAGCCCGACAGGGCACCAGACTGAATGTGGGAATAGTAC